>NZ_AMGD01000034.1:0-19506 GCF_000297555.1 Paenisporosarcina sp. TG-14 | reverse complement strand
TACTGACTTTCTGGACAGTCCCGTGACAAATAAATAAATTATAGCCGACTAAATTTCTTCACCAACGTCATTTGACAAAGAACCATTAACGGTTACTTGTTTTTTTATTATTTTCATTCGTTCTATCTTTTTTATGATTTTCTAAAATTTCATCTAATTGTTGCATTAATAAAAGGACGTCAAATTTAGAGATTCGTGACATGTAGGTACACTCCTGTCTCGATTTTCCTAAATGATAAGAAAGAAGTATGTATTGTTATTTTCTTTCATTCATATTCAGCTATCTGTTTATTTATTCGAGACAAAAACATTTTTTATGACCGTAATAGTTAAAATAGAACTTTAGTAGGAGAATTTTTTTCTAGTCAGTAAGACAAGAACTATAGCTGGAAATGAAAATAAGCTCATACCAAGAAAAGCAAGGCCAGGACTAATATCGTACAAATATCCACCAGCAAAAGTTAGAACTGCTGTACTTAAACTCATCGCAAAAGCAGCATACATACCTTGAGCTGCAGGTATTTCATTATGTGATAAACGTTTAGAGATAAATTGAATAAAAGCATAATGGGCGACGCCGAATGAAACAGCGTGTAACAATTGTGTTAATACAAAAATCCAAATCGTTGGAAATAGAAAAATTAGAATCCATCGCAAAGTAGAACCAGTTCCTGCAATTAAAAACATAGTTGATACTTTTGTTTTCGAGAAAAGTAAATCAGCACGTGCGAAGAATAAAATTTCCAACATAATAGCTACATTTAATATAAATCCAATATATAAACTGTTCACACCAAGATCCTGCAAATAAATAAAACCAAAATTATAATAAGAAGCATGTGCCCCTTGAAGTAGAATGGCTAATATGAGTACAATTACAAATGGTTTTGAAGAAAGTAATCGTTTAAAATCTGATTTTTTTTGACTACTTTTACTCTTTTCTGGTTGAATCATTAAAACAGCTGGAGAAGGACGAGTGTATAAATACCACATTAAAGCTAGTCCAACTAACATAATCCATAAGATTGCTTTTTCACTCCATATGGCTGTTGCTGCTCCGATTAATAGTAAACCAAACGTAAAACCAGCAGATCCGAAAGATCGACTTTTTCCATAATGAATACGGTCTGATTTCATTAATACTGAAGCGCTACTTTCCATGGCTGGTAGTAAAACTGGATAGACAATACTAAATATAATGGTAATGACGAGTAAGGGAATAAATGAGTCAGCTATAAGGTATAACGCCATAATAAGGAAGGCCAAAAAACCTGTCCAAATCAAAACCTTTCGAATAGAAAACAGTTTAGTGGCGGCTGGAAATAACACAAATGTTGAAAAAGCGCGTGCTAGCATTCCTGAACCCATGATGATGCTTGCCTGAAAAACGGAGAGACCTTTTTCAGTTGTTAACCATCCAGTCCAGTAAGGAAGAAAAACGCCCCATGTAAAGAAGAACGCAAAGAAGTTTATAGATAACCATTTTTGTGAATTTATCATTAGTGAACCTCGAATCTATAGCGAATGTCTAACTTATTATAGCGAAAAAATAATGATGAGTGTCATCTTCTAACAAACTAATGGTAAAATAAAAGTACGTTAAATGAAAGAAGGCAACTCATGCAATCTCGTAAATTACGATTCAATAAAAGTGACAAAAAGAAATGGCCAATCGTGGTCAGCATAATAATTGCTAGTATTCTCATCATTGTACCTGTGACTTGGATAGGATTACACAGTTGGGATCTTGATAAAAGCTTATCTGCACTAAATGTAGCGCCACAGGCAGATGAACCAAAGCTAATCAATTCTGATACACAAGATAAATCAGCAGGTGAACCTACGGATGAAGAAGATCAGGGTCCTGTTCCAAATGAGAAACCAAAGGAAATTGAAACGCCGGATGAATCTCCTGATGAACCAAAAGAAAGCCCGTCACCGCCAGTAGAGAAACCAGCAAATAATATGTATATTCCAAATCAAAAACACCCGACATCTCCCACTATTATTGATGGATTTTTAGTAGTTAATAAAAGATATCCCTTACCAAAAGACTATAATATAGGTGAAGATCCAAATGCCCGTGCAGGATTCAACCAAATGGCTGCAGCTGCAAAACTTGATGGCTTTGACCTTGTGGCATTTAGTACATTTCGTCCATTTGAGCGACAAGAAGTTTTATATAATCAGTATGTCGAAAAAGATGGACAACAAATTGCCGACCAATATAGCGCACGCCCTGGTTATTCTGAGCATCAAACAGGCTTAGCATTCGATATCGGAGAGAAAAACTTTGAACAACACTGGGCTTCTGCATCGTTTGGTGAAACGCCCGCTGGTGAGTGGGTTGCACAAAATGCACATTTCTATGGCTTTATCTTACGTTATCCCCTAGGAAAAGAAGAAATTACGGGCTATATGCATGAGTCTTGGCATTACCGCTATGTCGGTGTTGAGGCAGCAACTGATATGTATATGCACAAACAAACTCTAGAAGAATATTTAGAATTGTAATTGGTACGTGTAATTAACTGAGTGTGGGCTATGAGAAAAGTATCTAACACATTCTGATCTGTTAAAAAATAAGAGGATGAGGAAAGTGATAACGTCACTTTCCTCATCCTCTTATTGTTTATTTCATTCATGGAGAAGCAGGGTCAAAGAGACTCAACTTTATCCTGATTATTCATATGAAAGGTTTGCGTGCATCAAATGTATGTTGATTACCGATTATTAATGGTTTCAGGATACATATCGTGATTCATCATACGGTGGTTAGCCATCTCTTCGTATTTTGTACCAGGTTTTCCGTAGTTTGTATAAGGGTCAATACTAATGCCACCACGTGGTGTGAATTTTCCCCACACTTCGATGTAGCGAGGGTCCATCAGTTTAATTAAATCATTCAGAATGATATTCATGCAATCTTCATGAAAATCCCCATGATTTCTAAAACTAAATAAGTATAATTTAAGAGACTTACTTTCAACCATGTTAATTTCAGGTATATAACTAATATATATCGTAGCGAAATCGGGTTGACTCGTAATCGGGCATAAAGAAGTGAACTCTGGACAATTAAACTTCACAAAATAGTCTCGATATGGGTGTTTGTTTTCAAATGATTCCAAAACGCCAGGATTATACGAAAAATCATATTGTACATTTTGGTTACCTAATAAATTGATTCCTTGTAAGTCTTCTTTTTGACGACCAGTCATCTTTGGTTCCTCCTTGTTATACCCCACGTTTATTACCCCAAATTAATGCGTGTAATTGAGGTAGTACTTTCGCATCATTCATAATCGTAGACTTCATAGAACGGTCAATTAACCATTCGAAGCGTTTTAATAATGATGAAACCAAAGCTTGATCATCAATAGTTAAGACGTCATCGTTTCCAACTTGCAAGAAGAAAGGAACAGTAGGATAACGTTGATGAATCATCTCTGCATAGGTAAAATCTTCATCATTGAAGACGACAACTTTTAAGCTTGCATTGGCATCTTTTAAATTGTGCATAAATGTATCGAGCTTATTAAAATCCGTTGTCATTGAAGAACTCGGTGGTTTTGGGGAAATGGTTACATCGTCAATATCCAGTAACCAATCTTGCCAATAAGATCCTTGCGTCTCAACTGCCACTTTCCAACCTTGTTCATGACACTGATTGATTAATTCACCTAATCCTTTATGAAGAGCCGGATTGCCTCCAGAAATAGTGATATGAGAAAAAGCCTCTCCACCAATGTCTTTTAAAGAGCTAATAATTTCTTCCGCTTTCATAGCTGTGCTTTTTCCTGTACCATCCCAAGTGAATTTCGAGTCGCACCATGAACAAGAGTAGTCACAACCACCAGTACGAACAAACATTGTCTTTTGCCCGATGACCATACCTTCACCTTGAATAGTAGGACCAAATATCTCCATCACGGGTATCTTCATAACAGATCCTCCGCTCTTGGACGGTAAACAACATAGCTAGTAGGAGTTTCTCGAACTAGAACTTGTATACATTTCGGTTCATGTACAAGTGTCTTCAAGTTATTTTGAATTGTTTTCCAAATTTCTTCAGCCACTTGTTCGGTAGTTGGAAACTTGTCTTCAAATTCTTCGTGGTTATTAAGAACTGTATGATCATATCTTTTGTGGACAAGATTTTTAATTACCTTAAAATCTATGAGAAAACCCATCTCATCTAGCTGATCACCAGCAATTGTAATGTTTATAAAATACGTATGACCATGCAAATATTGGCAGTTCCCAGCATCATCATGAGGAATGAAATGTGCTGCAGACAAATGCATATCTTTATTTAATTCGAATCGATACGTATGAGGTGTTTGTGGATAGAATTGTTGGATCATTTCGTTACACTTCCTTGTTTTTCTTCAAGGTAAGTGGTTAACCCGTTTTGGCGTAATACACAAGATGGACATGTGCCACAGCCATCTCCACGAATACCTTCATAACAAGTTAGTGTACGTGTACGAACGAATTCTAATGCACCTAAATCGTCTGCCATTTTCCATGTTTCAGCTTTGTTTAACCACATTAAAGGGGTTTGAAATTCGAGTGACGAATCCATTGCTAAGTTAATGGATACATTAAGTGCTTTTACGAATACATCACGGCAATCTGGATATCCACTAAAATCAGTTTCACAAACGCCGGTGATAATATGACGAGCTCCAATTGATTGTGCATAAACTGCGGCAAAGGAAAGGAATAAATGGTTTCTTCCTGGGACAAAAGTAGAAGGTAACTCTTCACCCGTTCCTTCAGATACAGCAATATCACTTCTAGTTAGAGCATTTGCTGATAATTGGTTAATTAATTTCATGTCCAGTACTTTAAAGGGAACGTTTAATTCTTTTGCTATTTCTTCTGCACATGTAATTTCTTCTATGTGACGTTGACCGTAGTCAAAGGTGACTGTATACACTTCTTGATACTGCGTTAAAGCCCATAACAGACAAGTTGTACTATCTTGTCCTCCACTAAATACGACAACTGCTTTATCTTGTTTCATTACTCATTTCCCCTTTTGAAGAATGAGAATTCGGCATCTCCATGCAGGTGATTCAGTCCTGTAATATTCCTTGTAAACATGGGTGTATTACAATTGAATGAACTGAATTGAGTCTATTACAGCACAAAAAAACTGTAGAAATAAGCGACAGTTTTCACCTTAGTTTTTTATAGAGGGAGTTTGCGAACCTCTTCCTATTTGTGTACATTGTAAATAATAATAATAGCATAAAACTGATTGAGTTCCTAAGAAATGCTGACTTTCACAAATGCGTAAATGTTTAAACTATTGATTAAAATGTACAAAAAAGCATGAAGAGTATAACTACCTTCATACTTTTAAATAGAAATGTCATTTTAAAGAACGGGAGACAAAAGTCTTGAAAGAGACTCTTTCATTTTGATAATACGTGATCTTTCTTCATACAATTCCATAGTAAGCTCTGTCGATAAAAGCATGTCTTGTTCGAACAACTCAGCTAATTGGTGGGATGTTTCTCGATCATAAATAAATGCGTTTACTTCAAAATTCAATTTAAAACTGCGTAAATCAATATTTGCAGTTCCTACAGTAGATGCTTCATCATCTACTACAACCATCTTCGTATGTAAGAAGCCATTTTCATAAATATAGACTTTTGCACCAGCTTTGAGAAGGTTACCCACATAAGAATAAGTAGCCCAGTAAACAAACATATGATCAGGTTTATTTGGAATCATAATACGCACGTCAATTCCTGATAAGCAAGCTATGCGAAGGGAATCCATGAAGCTCGAATCTGGAATAAAATAGGGTGTTTGAATATATATATATTTTTTGGCCATGTTAATTAGTTTTAAATAACCATTTTTTATTTGTTCCCATTCAGAATCTGGGCCACTTGAAACAATTTGTATGCCAACAGAACCTTTTTGAGGAATAGCAGGGAAATAACGATCAGAGTATTCAATTTCGTGATCCTTGGAAGCTTGATTCCAATCTAAAATAAATCGTGTTTGAAGGGGGTGGACTGCACTCCCTTCTAAGCGTAAATGTGTATCACGCCAATAACCAAATTTTTGATCCAACCCTAAATATTCATCTCCGACGTTAAACCCGCCTATATAACCAATGCGCCCATCTACAACGACGATTTTACGGTGATTACGGAAATTTAATCGTGGATTTACAAGAGGCATAATCGAAGGGAAAAAAGTTTCTACGTCTCCTCCAGAGTCGGTCAGTTCTTGAAAATCGTTCTTTTTCACACCTCGCGAACCCATATCATCAAAGAGTAAACGAACTTTAACACCTTGCTTGGCTTTTCTAACTAGGACATCATAGATACGAGTACCAAGTTTATCTAATCGGAAAATGTAGTATTGGATATGAATATGATCTTTCGCACGATCCAAATCTTCTAGTAAAGCCGAAAACTTCTTTTCACCGTCATTAAAAATGGTCACGGCATTGTCTTGAGTTAAAACAGCGTGATTGTTACGTAAATGCATGTAGATCATATCTTTGTATACGAGGGAGTCGGCAAGTCGAAATACAAAGGTACCAGCTTCAATTGCTTCTATTTGATAATCTATTAAGTTGTCTATGCCAATTTGGCTCCGACCTTCCCAACGAAATAAATGTTTCTGACGTAACTGTCGACCTAAAAGCAAGTAAACAATAAATCCAATCACTGGGATGAAAAATAGTATCATTAACCAAGCCCATGTCGCGGAAGCGTCTCGACGTTCTAAAAATATTAAAAAAATGGCTAAAAATATATTTAATATGATAATTGAAGTGAATCCAAAACTTAGGAAATATTCAAACATTTCAGACCCTCCCTTCCTATATTACGGCGCTTGATTGTAAATAAGTATAGCTTACAGAAACCTAATAAAGAAGGGAATTAAGTTTCATATATATTTGATTGTTTTTCTTGCTAGTAGTTTACCTATTTTTTTGTAAACTCAAACAGAGGCTTTGTGAGAGAATAGAACTTAAGTAAAACTAGAACGAATTAGTTAATAAATGATTGTGGGTGTACATGTGTATTGGTGCAAAATTGCAAGGAGTGAACGTGAATATGCAGACATTGCGAAATTGAACTACGAGACATTTGTGGAAGAAATTCCTCAGCATGCAAAAGATGAAACGGGTAAACGCACGGATGCTTTTCATCAAGAAAACACCTATTTAATTGTCTTGAAGGAGCATCAACTGGTAGGTATGATTGCACTTCGAGATACACGACCGTTTTCGCTAGATCGTAAAGTGGGTCCAGTAGAAAAAGTTCTGCCTATTGAAGCATTAACTGGAAAGTTGTGCGAGATACGATTGCTGTCAGTACGAAAAGAACATCGCAATGGACGTGTCTTTTTTATGTTAGCGCGTGCACTAGCAGACTACGCGTACGAAAAGGGATACGGGGCAGCGGTTATTTCTGGGACTGTGCGTGAATTAAAACTGTATAGTCAACTTGGATTTCAAGCGTTTGCAGAACCTGTTGGAAGTGAGGAAGCCGCTTTTATTCCGATGTTTTTGACAAAAGAACGTTATGAACAATCGATAGCTGCGCGTTTTCAACATAAAAGACATACCTTTTATCCAGGTCCGAATGAATTGAGTCCAGAACTTAAAAAACCATTTCAGCGGTCTCCCATATCCCATAGGTCTTATGAGTTTACTGAACGCTTCAAACGTGTGCAGACTCAGCTATTAAAGATGACAGGCGCATCACAAGTCCATTTGTTAGCGGGGAGCGGGACACTTGCAAATGAAGCAATGATTGCTCAAATTAGCCGACTTCCAGACAAAGGGCTGGTGTTAATCAATGGTGCATTTGGGGAACGCCTGAAAAGACAAGCATTAAAGTGGAACCTGGAATTTGAAACGCTAGAAGTAGAGTGGGGAAATCCTTTCAAAGTTTCTGATTTGAAACTATTATTACAGTCAGGTATATACGGATGGGTTTTACTAGCACATGGAGAAACATCGACGGGTATGCTAAATGATGTTGATGACATTCTTGGACTTTGTAAAGAACAGAAAATTCAAGTTTGCATGGATTGTGTGAGTTCATTAGGTACAGTTCCAATAAATTTAAAAGAGGTTTACTTAGCAACTGGTGTCAGTGGGAAAGCGATTGGTACGATGACGGGTATCGCTCTGGTTTTTTCAAATCATCTCATCGACGTATCGCCCTCAATCCCTACGTATCTAGATCTAGGTTGCTATGCGAATGGGGAAATACCGTACACGTATTCATCTCAACTGTTGGAAAGTCTAGAAATCGCCTTAAAAGCATACGATAAAAACGCCCGATATAACGTTTTAAATAAACGCTACGACAAGCTTTTACTCGCTGAACAAAATGGCGAGTTTGAATTTTTAACCAAGCAAAGTTACCCAATGATCGTCACGTTAAAAGTACCTCCAGTAAATAAGCATATGGCGAAAGACGCTAGACTTTCTGGATTTGATTTACATGATCAAAGTGCGTATTTGAAAGCAAGACAATGGGTTCAACTGTCACTTATCCAACCTGAGTTTGAAGAGTCATTTGAAAAATTCCGCTTATGGCTAATTAATTATGTAGAATATGAAAAGCAGTGAACTCAAATTGAGTCACTGCTTTTTTTAAAATCTGTATAGGTTTGAATAATAAACTTCTTATAAGGGATGTCTGGTAATTTAATAATTAAGTCATATCCAATTTTAGCTTCATTCAGTGCTTTTTCCTGATCTCCGAGTTGAGAATAGCAGAGCGCACGGTAGGAATAAACTTCATAAGCCGTTGATAAATCGTAAGGATGATGCAAATAGGTCGGTACTTGGTATTTTATAAGAATTGGTAAAGCTTCTTTGAATTTACCTAGCCCATATAAAGACTTTCCTTTCTCTAGAAGATAGTGATTATTGTCCTTCATAAGCGTATTACTAGTAAATTCATTTCCCAGTTCAAGAAAACGCTCGATATGAATATTTGCTTTGAGATAGTCGTTCGTATATGAGTTGTGAAAATGTGCTTCTAAATATTCAGCAATCGCTGTAGAAAATTTATTTTCCGCAAACTCTCCGTATTGCCTAACTTTCATTAAATAATACGATCGATCTTCTTCATTCCCATTAATCATTGCCTGGAAACAAGCCAAGCGATACAAATCATCAATCCGGTAAAAGATGCGTTCTTCTTTAGAAAAATTTAAAGCTTCCGTCATTTTAATCTGTGCTTGTTCATAATTTCCGACAGCAGAAAATAATAATGATTCACAATATAGATACTCAATCGTTGTCATGGCATCAAATGGAGAATCAAAACGAGCATGTTCTTGCATAATAATGGCTAGTGCTTCCTCGTAGTTATGAGCTGTGAACTGGATCATGCCTTTAAAGAGTACAAGAGACGCACTTTGATTATATAAATGCAATTGTTCATACATTTTCATCGCACGATTATAGTGAATTTCCCAATCCTTATGTTTTAATTGATGTGTAGACCTACTAAATATATCAAGCAATCGGGCGGACTCATAACTGAGCGTCAATTTATCTGCGATTGGTTTGATTAATTCTACGATTTGTTCATGTTCATCCGTTAAATCAGAGAACTCCACTTTAAAAAGTTTCTCTGCTTTTTCTAACACCGTTCTCTTCTCTGTTGGATTAACATCTTCCATTAATTCAGATGATTCCACACCTAGCTGCTGAGCTATATAAGATAAGCTTTCCATGGAAGGTCGTGCTTTGCCATTTTCGATTAAACTGAGCATGCCTTTAGTCAGCTTGTTGCCGGCTAATGCTTCCAACGTAAGCTTTTGTTCTTTTCGTAGTTGTCTAATTCGTAATCCGATTGTATCCATATATAACGCTCCATTTCTAATTAGTTTAATTATATTAAACTTTCTCTTGCATGGGAAGTGCTAGCATGTTATTATTTGTTTAATTAAATTAAACTTTTTTTAAAAAAGGAGTTTTTATGTGGAAGAAGCTATGAAGTTAAAGAAAGCCACATATCATTTGTGGACGTTCACAATTAGTAAATTGATTTCAACATTTGGGGTAAGTGTTTTTACGTTTGGGATTAGTTTTTACATTTTATCAATAACAGGATCGGCAACCAGTTTCGCGATTGTGTTAATTTGCAGCATTCTTCCTAGAGTAATTTTGGCACCGTTTGCGGGCTACGCTGCAGATAAGTATTCAAAAAAGACCATTATAATCGTTGCTCAAATATGTAGCGTGTTGGCAGTTGCAGGCTTGCTAGCGGTGAGTTTAACGATAGGTCTTTCTCTTATTGCGATTTATCTAACAGAAATTGTCCTGTCAATTACATCACTGTTTTCAGGAGTGACGTTTAGTTCTTCTATAGCAAATTTAGTAGATTCTGAGAGAATTCAAAAAGCGATGTCTTTTAATCAAATGTCCATATCACTTGCTGCCATTGGTGGACCTGCGGTAGGAGGACTATTGTTCGGACTTGTTTCCATAAACATGTTTTTGATCATTAATATGGTCAGTTACATCATTGCCGTGATACTTGAGGCAACCATGGATTTTAAATTATTTTCAACAAGAATTACCGAAGAGATAAATGAAAAGAAAGAGACAATGCTTCAAAATATGAAAGCGGGCATTACCTATGTAAAACAACATCGTATATTAGTAGTAATTGTATGGGTAGCACTAGTCATTAACTTTTTCTTCGGAGCTTTTACTGTTGGTTATGCCTTTATTCTTGTAGATGGCTTGAAAGTGCAATCCGCCCATTTTGGCATAACAGAAGGAGCGCTTGCCGTTGGTATGCTCGTTACTTCCATTTATTTAGCTACACGGAAGGAAGTTAAGTTTCCTCTAGTTGTTGTGAAAAGAGGCATTTTAACTATGGGAGCCTTGATGGGATTGGCTACTTTCCCATTACTTATCCAGTTATCATATACGTCAGTTGTGATTTTTTATATCGTACTCATGTTTACATTTGGTGTGAGTTTAATTTTCGTTAATACTCCAATTGGTGTGATGATGCAAAAACGCATTGATGAAGAATATCGAGGTCGCGTATTTGGATTACTTGAAACCATGTCGATGTCATTAATGCCTCTAGCGATGGTGCTTTTCGGATTCCTTTATGATATCGTTCCAGCACAGTATGTTTTGTTGGTTTCTAGTATCATTTTATTAATGGCTGTCATCTACATGCTTCGTCCATCCATTATGAAACAAGCACATCCAGAGCTTGAGGACAAAGAAAATGTAAAAGAGCCAGTAAAAATAGTAACTTCATAAGAAAATTTCTTGGTCATGTCCAATGGTCTATGATAAAGACTATTGTTAAAGAATGCTGTTGATATTGAAGAACAATCGACAGAGTACATTTGTGCCTAGCAGGTAGTGTGGTAACTTTTATTTTACTGGAAAGGTAATTAATCTCATTATTTACTTTTTCAGTACAGACTGATTGGAATGGAGGAGGCGGAAGAACATCTGCTCCTGCGGTTACTCGTCGCGAAGATATTGGACGAACTGGCATTCGACCAATATCTTTTCCTGGGGGAACAGCACGAGCTGAAGACCCCTGGACTGAGCGACGCGAGTAAGTGGCTAAAGCCGTGCCCCCCGGAATGCGTCCGCCGCAATGGAAATCAGCTACTTTTTTTTGGAGGCACACTGGCCACCCGAGGAAAGCGTCCTCCTGTTTCTGTTTCTGTTTCTGCATCGCTTTGCTAGCTTCGAAACATGAGAGAGCGTTGTAACGAAAATCAACCATATAATTTAATAGAGCCATAAGAAAAAAATCCAGCCTCTCAAATTATGAGGGAGCTGGAGTATCATTTTTTAACGAATGACTAGATTTTCGGAATAGTATGATGAGACTAATTGATAAAATAGCGAGCACACTAGACAATACATAGACCTTGTCCGGTTGAACTGTGAAAATCCATGTGAACAGAAGCGGGCCGATAATCCGTCCCATATTATCCATTGAGTACGTCATGCCAGCTGCCGTGCCATACATGCCGCCAGATTCTTTTGTTGTAAGAGACACTAATACCGTTCGTGCAAGGGCATTACCAGCTGTAAAGACGCTCAGTGCAAAACCTGCCCATAGTAAACTGCCAGTAAATAGCATTAACAGTAACCCAATCGCTGTCACAACTTGTGCTCCTATAATCCATTTCGTTTCTTGACCATTTTTCACACGACGGACGATACCGCCTTGTACAATAGCATCTACTAAACCACTCGCCATAAATAAGTAGCCAAGTTGAAGGGGAGTAATAGCTATTTTATTGATTTGGAATAATTGAAATGTGGCTTCTAACCCTGCTAATAAAAAAGTCACCATAAACGAAAACAAGAACAAATAACGAATACGGTATAGCCAAAGGGTTTTAGCACCTTTTGGCACAATTGCACGTTTTCGTGCATCTACTCTAGACTCTGGTTCTTTTAAAATAACGCTAGCATATACCACTAACAGAAGAGTCAATATGGCCGAAGCAATAAAAGGAAGTTGCAACGTGATGGTACCAAGTAAGCCACCGATTGCTGGACCGAAGATAAAGCCGAGTCCAATTGACATGCCGAGTAATCCCATATATTTATTGCGTTCTTCTTCAGTAGTCATATCTGCTACAAATCCAGTTACAGCAGTGTACAGTGCGCCAGAAAAAATACCGCCAACGATTCGTGATACATATAACATAGGAAGTACTTCAATAAAGCTAGCAAAAAGCACAAAACTCATACTGAAACCTAGCAAACCAATCAGTATTAACTTTTTTCTGCCTGTCCGATCTGATAATGCACCCCATAGTGGAGCAGTAAAGAAAGAAGCTAAAGCATAAATCGTTAATAAACCGCCAACATGAACTTCGCTATACCCTTGTTCTAAGATTACTTCTGGCAAAATGGGAATAATGATTCCAAAACCTAAATATACAAAAAATTGCACAGACATTAATAACAAAATGGCTTTCTTCATTTAAAAAGAACCCGCTTTCTATTCTCAATACGTTTAGTTCATTTTACTCGGAATTACCTATTCAAACAACAACTGATAATTAAAAAACCCCGCAGAATTAAAACTGCGGGGTTAATTACTTATGTAACTGTAAAATTGCCGTGCATTATTGTCCGATTGTGTAACCTTGCTCTTCAATCGTGTTAGTAAATTGCTGTACTTCTGCTACGTCTTTGTTAAATTCAACATTAACTGTACCAGTTTCTAAATGAACTTGAACATTATCCACACCTGAAATTGCTGTAACACTATTTTCGATTGCTTTTACACAATGTTCACAAGTCATTCCATCGACTTTTATCGTTACGCGATCAACCATTATATAGCCTCCTCCATAATCATTTTTGCTTACTTTATTTCCACTAAAGGCATCTTTAGTTATAACTAATTTTTTGAAAACATTAACTAACCAATGAAAACAAAATTCTGTAAACCTATTTAAGATTGATTGATTTAAAGAAGATTTGGTAATAATATCATATATTAAACACTAGGATTTGTCCTTAATTGCGAGTAGGTAAATGTGCTATATCTTTATCTTGGATTATCATTTCTTAGCTGTCATGTAGTATAAAAAACTCCGTACTGTGTAAAATGAATTGAATAAAAAACCCCCAAACTAAAGGGAAAGTTTGGAGGAATTCATTAAAGGTGCTCTGGTTTTGAAATTTCGTGTAAAGCTTGTGCAGCATCATGAACCGTTTCACTTGGAATTGATAAATCAGCTAAAGCTACAAAACCAACAAGGGAATCATTTTTAATCACCGGTAATCTTCTTATACGATGTTGCGCCATAATTTCAGCTGCTTCTTCAGAAGAAGATTCGGGACCCACCGAAATTACATCCTGTGTCATTACATCTTTTACAAAACGTTGTCCATCTTCAGCTACAGATCTCGTTACAATGTCACGATCTGTAATCATACCAATAATACGTGGTCCATCTACTACTGGCATACAGCCAATGTCCAAAGCTCGCATGCTCTGAGCAATTTCTGAAATTAAATCTGTGGGTGTGCAGGTTACAATATCACGTGACATAATGTCTTTAATTTTCACGAAAACACCTCCTTCAATATTGTTTAGTATGATTTACAATTGATTAAAATATGTAACAATATTGAAAGATTTAAAACTGGATAAACGTGGTATAGTATGTGTATTAAATAAAAATAAAATCTTTTAAAAGAAGTTGAAACTTTTAGTGAATGAGAACGTCCTAAAACTAGAGGAAGATAGAGGTGCATTATATGACGAAACAAGTTGACTTGAGAAGAATCGTTTCAAATTTTTCGAAGTTAGGTGTAACAGTTACTCTGACAAAATCTCGTCTTGAAATGTTAAAAGCGCTCGCATCACCGACTCAAGCTCCACAATCTCACTGAGTAATTCCACAACATAGAACATACATTTTAGACACCTACTGTGAAGTTGGTGTTTTTTTATGCAAAAAAAAGAATACGCATAGTAGCGTATTCTTTTGCGAAGTAAACTTCTATGCCTTTAGGTGTTGTCTAGCTAAAAGCACCAAGAGCGTGGTCCCATTCAGAGGTCAGAAAGACGAAATATTCGCCTTTCATCTTTCCTACACCGGTGTCGGTCTAGAGTTTCGCTTTCCGAATTTAATAGTTAGTCATCTTGACTTGAGCCGAACATATACGTTCGGTGATGGAATTTCATGCTGAAAACTAATCCAAGTGCGAGCATATTCCCCATTAACGAACTTCCTCCATAACTAATAAAAGGTAGGGGGATACCGGTAATCGGTAACAGTTGAATCGTCATTCCAATGTTTTGGAATACATGGAACGTGATCATGGCGATAATTCCAGCACATACATATGTACTAAAAGGATCTTTTAACTGTAGGGTAATTTTGGTTAAATGATAAATCAGTAAGAAAAATAAACTGACAACAATACTTGCCCCAATAAAACCATATTCTTCGCCAATAACTGTGAAAATAAAGTCGGTATGATTCTCAGGAACGTACACTTCTCGTCCTTGATATCCTTTTCCGGTAATTTCTCCAGAGCCAATAGCAGTCATAGCCTTAATTAAATTATAGCCTTCAAATGTGGAGAATGAATAAGGGTCTAACCAAGAATAAACACGACCGAATTGATAGGCTTTAAAACCAAATTTATCTGATAAGAATTCTTGCATAAAGACGGCCATCCATAAGATGAAACCACCTAAAACAGCCGTACCTGCAAAAATTGGAACAATTAACTTCCAAGTTACCCCACCGACAATTATCATTGCTGCGGTAATGGCAAGAAAAACAAGAGCTGTACCTAAATCTGGTTGTTGCATAATAAATAGTAATGGAACTAATACAGTAATAATGATTTTCCCGAGAAGAAGTACATCTGTTTTTACTGTTTTAATTAAAAATTTCTCGTGATGCTCACTAATCATGCGCGCCATTGTTAATATAAATATTGTTTTCATAAACTCTGATGGTTGAATGCTCCCAATACCTGGTAAATGAAACCAACTTTTCGCACCGCCGCGTAATTCAGCAATCTGTCCTTGACCGCCAGGGGCTAAAACTAGCGCAATTAATACAAGAATACCAAAACCATAGAAAATCCAAGACATCTTTTTATACTGTTCTGGTTCAAATAACATGGCAAAACCAATAATTAAAGCACCAACAATATACCAAAGCACTTGACGAGGAATAAAGTTAATTGGATATTGCCCAGATGTTTGGGCAGATGAAATTGCAAACAAACTCACTATAAAGAGTAGTAATACTATAAAAGCTAGCGTCCAATCGAAACGGTCTGCAAACCTTTTGTTATTTTCCACGGTTGTCACCTGAATTCCTGTTTTAAAGTTATATAACCTTTTGATTATAACGTAAACTGCTTATAAATGCTTGCACAGTATTTACTAACGAAAAACAAGCTCAAATGTTTCATTCTTCACCAAGTGAGCATATAATAAGAGGTAGAATGGAGTGTTGATCATGGTGAAAAAAGTGCGTGATACAGAAGATTTTCTTCACCATATTTATATACATATGAACGAAGTTGGTCATTTCGTATTGTTCAGCGGAATAACAATGTATCAATTTGTTCAAAATGCAGGCCCTTTGCAAAATTTGTTATTATTGAAGCATGAATATAAAGACAGTTCGTTTAACATACACACTCAATTAGAATTCGTTCCAGATGAAGAAGTTTTTTCATTTACAAAAGAATTTATGGATAATCCAACAGATTTAAGATGGATTGATTTTACGGATGAACGTAGACTCAATATGTTATCACCTCAAGAGCAAGCAGAATTATTGTATATTGGTCATAAAAAAGAGTCCATTCGATCACCTTTTTATTATCAACTTCAAAATCGTTTTGTTTACTTGTCTAATGAAGATGAAAGTATGACAAAAGTATATTTCCGTGAACTTGATGATTCATTACAATTAGTTGTCAATATACTAAATCAAGTGGTACGAAACAAAGAAAATAGGGCACCTTTTTGGCGTCGAAAACAAAAAGAAAGGTTTCCTGAACTAACAATGGCTCAATTTATTTCACACAAACCTATGTTGAAAGAAGGGGTACTTCTTTCATTATATAAAGTAGAAAAAACAAAAGTAACTTACGATCTAGAAATTCGTTTTTTACCAGAATCTGTATTCCCTGATGAAATTTGGGACGAATTAACTACAGTTATAAAACAAAGTCCGGACAAAACGATTCGATTTTAAACAATTCCTTGCAAAGATATGTGCAAGGAATTGTTTTTTTATATTTGTCATGGGTAAACAAGGTTCATGATAAAATAAGAGTATCTAATACATGGAGGTAATCTAATGAAGAAAAGAATTGGTTTATTGTATGGTGGTAAATCTGCAGAACATGAAGTGTCATTATCAACAGCTCGTGCAGTGACCCAAGCATTAAATTTCGATGATTATGATGTATTTCCAATATTTATTACACAAGAAGGCGAATGGCGTAAGGGTGCGCAATTACTAGCGCCAGTAGAAGCAATAGATCAATTACAATTTGGTAAAGAAAACAATCAAAGCTTACCTAATAACATTTCAAGCTTTCTGCCGTCTACTCAAGGAACAGGTGAAGATGAAAATTCGTTAGATGTAATATTCCCACTTCTACACGGACCAAATGGGGAAGACGGTACAGTTCAAGGATTGCTTGAAGTATTAAATCTTCCATACATCGGTAATGGCGTATTAGCTTCTTCAGCTGGTATGGATAAAGTAGTGATGAAACAACTTTTTGAGATTGCAGGATTGAAGCAAGTACCATTCGTTCATTTCATTCGAAATGAATGGAAAAAAGACCAAAGCTACTGGCTTGGGAAGATAGAAACAGAACTTGCTTGGCCCGTATTTGTTAAACCGGCAAACTTAGGTTCGAGTGTCGGTATTAGCCAGGCAGCCAATCGTGAAGAGTTAATTAAAGCCGTAGATTTAGCGTTAAAATATGATCGGAAAATTATTATTGAACAAGGCATTAAGGCACGTGAAATTGAAATGGGTGTACTCGGAAACGATACCCCAAAATGTTCTGTTCCTGGCGAAATCAAACCGTTGAAAGCTTTTTATGATTATCAAGCAAAATATAAAGATGGGAATACTGCAATGATTATCCCAGCAGATGTTTCACAAGAAGTAAAAGCAACGCTAATAGACCACGCAATTAAAGCATTTAAAGTATTGGATTGTTCAGGCCTTGTTCGAGCAGACTTCTTTGTAACAGATGATGATGAAGTTGTTATTAATGAAGTGAATACTTTACCTGGTTTTACACCAACTAGCATGTTCCCATTGCTATGGCAACACACGGGCGTAAACTACTCAGAATTGATTGATCAACTGATTGAACTAGCTATTGAACGTCACGCAGAAAAACAACAACTACATTATACAATGGATTGAGTGTGAATATTTATGAAAAAATCACTACGAACAATTGCGAAATGGCTAAACATAGATACGTTAGAAACATCAGATGTAATGGTAAGTGGTGTCTCAATCAATACAAAAACCATCCAACCTGGTGACTTGTTTATCCCCTTTAAAGGAGAAAAAGTAAATGGTCACCAATATGTAGACCAGGCTTTTGAAAAAGGAGCGTCTGCTACTCTTTGGCAACAAGATGAGCCGAATCCACCGAGAAATGTGCCAATTATTTTTGTTAAAGACAGTGAAAAAGCTCTGCAACAAATGGCTCGATCATATCGCAAAGAACATCAAGCGATATTCATCGGAATTACAGGTTCAAATGGCAAGACTTCTACAAAGGATTTAGTAGCGGGTGTTCTCGCTCCTTATTTCCGCGTTCAAAAAACAGCGGGTAATTTTAATAATAATTTAGGTTTACCCATTACCATTTTGTCTTTAAATGAAGATACTGAATTTGCAGTGCTTGAAATGGGGATGAGTGGTTATGGTGAAATCGAGTTTTTATCCACTTTAGCAGAACCACATTACGTTGCTATTACAAACATTGGGGAAGCTCATATGCAAGACTTGGGGTCTCGAGAAGGAATTGTGAAGGCCAAGTTTGAAATCGTTGCAGGCTTACAAGAGGAAGGTTGTTTATTTTATGATGGAGATGAACCACTACTTAATCCATTCATCCAACAATTCAACATCGAGAATGTAACTTCTACTATTAAAACAATTTCATTTGGTGCTAACAGTTCTAATGACGTTTATGCGCAATCGATTCAAGCGACGGAAAACGGTAGTGAATTTGATGTGAAGGGATTAATTGAAGATCATTTTATGATTCCTGTTTTAGGAAAGCATCAAGTTAAAAATGCATTAGTCGCTATTTTAATTGCACAAAAAGCAGGCTTAACCAACAAACAGATTCACGATTCTTTGAAAAACTCGTCACTAACAGATATGCGCATGCAAGTTATACCTGCAGAAAATGGTTCGTTATTTATTAATGATGCGTATAATGCTGCTCCGACATCAATGAAGGCTGCAATCACTTTCATTTGTGAAACAACCATTCGGCCAGATAAATGGCTTGTACTCGGTGATATGTTGGAGTTAGGTGATGATGAGCAAATTTATCATGAAGAATTGGCTAATCAAATCAACCCACAAGATTTCTCAGGCGTCTGTTTATATGGTCCGAGAATGAAATGGTTGTATGAAAAGTTGCAACATATGTTTGCGGATACTCATGTAATTTGGTCAGAAAAAGACTATGAACCGATTCGAGATACATTAAAAACCTATACTACTTTAAATTCCATCGTTTTAGTAAAAGGCTCTCGTGGAATGGCACTTGAAAACGTTATAAAGTAAGCAGTTCAAATTTCTAAAAGTTTGGAAGTATAGACAGATTGACATGAAATATTAAATTTAGTTCAAAGATAAGAAAGTATATAAATTTAGAGTGCCATGAACCCAGTATTCCGGGTATTTTAAGGAGTAGGTTCTAGTATGATACCGCTGATTTGCGCTCCA
>NZ_AMGD01000033.1:0-60912 GCF_000297555.1 Paenisporosarcina sp. TG-14 | reverse complement strand
CCCGCGAAAAGCGTCCACCGTAGTGGAAATAAACGGGTTTCTATGGTTACCCTTCTTAAAGGACCGGGCGTACTTTGCCCGGTTTTTCTTATGCATTTTTATAAATTAAGTTAGTCATACTTCCACGTTTCATCAGAAAATTATGCGATTTCTCTTCCCATAGCGACTTGTAATATGTCAAACCACTGATCTCTTGTCAACGTTAAGTCAAGGGCTCGAATTGCAGACTCAATACGCTCAAAATTGCCTGACCCAACAATCGGCATAATGTTTGCAGGGTGGCTCAGTAACCATGCAAATAGAACTTCATCAATCCCCTGAGCACCGATATCTCCAGCAATTAATTCTAACTTAGACCGCAAATGCTTAGCTCTTTCATCCTTAGAATTAAAAATGTCTCCTCCTGCCAGTGGAGACCATGCCATTGGAGAAATTTTTTCTTCCTGACAAAGATCAAGCGTGCCATCCTCAAAGTTCTCAAGATGGTACGCAGAAAGCTCAATTTGATTTGTAATTAGCGGGAAATCCAAATAAGATTGTAGCAATTTAAACTGTGAACGTTTAAAGTTTGAAACACCAAAATAACGGACTTTTCCTTCTTGTTTTAACTGAGTGAACGCCTCTGCTACTTGTAATGGGTCCATAAAAGGATCTGGACGGTGAATAAGCAAGACATCTATGTAATTTGTTTGAAAGTTTTTAAGTGACTGATTAACTGAAGATAAAATATGTTCTTTACTAGTATCATAGGATTTAATGCTGTGTCCTGGACGATTATCAGAAACAAGCTTAATACCGCATTTTGTGACTATTTCCATTTGCTTACGAAGCGCTGGTTTCAAAGCAAGAGCATCCCCAAATTTTTTCTCGCATGTATAATCCCCGTAAATATCTGCATGGTCAAAGGTTGTAATGCCAGCATCTAAGCAATCCTCAATTAGTTTAACAACTTCTTCATTTGACATTTTCCAGTCAGATAGACGCCATAGCCCATGAATGATGCGTGAAAAAGATAAATCCTTAGTAAGTTGTACTCGCTGCATAAATCATTCTCCTTTTTTTATAGTGTATAGAGAAGATGGTTATTTTCATACTAAACTGCTTCAACAAACAAACAAACAAACTGCTGAACATGTGTGCAAGTATTGAACTAATAATAGTTAACAAGCATAAATAAGGGGAAGGAACACTCATAATAAATTTTTATGTTAATTCTCATGATATAATAATTGTGGTTTCAAACACTAACTTTTAAAAATGTTCGGAATGAATTTAGCATTATATAAGTTATAATAGAAGAACTAATTTAGGAACAATTATAAGGAGAAGTATAATATTTTATGAAGATTCAACTCAAAAGTCTTATTGAAAGTTCAAAGTTTACGCATTTTATTACAACAATGATTCTTATTAATGCAATAATCGTGGGATTAGAAACCTATCCGAGCATTGTGAGAGAATATGAATCATGGTTTTCCATTATTGATATAATTGTTTTAAGTATATTTACAGTGGAAATATTATTGAAACTCATTATTTATCGAGCAAGTTTTTTTAAAAATGGGTGGAATAATTTTGATTTCATCATTGTTGTGGGGAGTTTGCTTTTATATGGCTCATCATTTGTAAGTGTGCTCCGGATTTTCCGAGTGCTGCGGGTTTTGCGAACGATCACTACCATACCCACACTTCGACGAATTGTAACTGCACTTTTCATGGCTATTCCTACAATCAGCAGTGTCATGGTGCTTATGTCGATTATCTTTTATGTATATGCAGTGATAGGGACGTTCTTATATGCAGAGGTATCTCCGGAATTCTTCGGCGATTTGGGCTTGTCATTCATTTCATTGTTTCAAATCTTCACATTAGAGTCCTGGGCAAGTGGTATCTTCCGTCCGATTTTTGCGGAAATTCCGTGGTCATGGATCTATTTCATGACATTTATCGTGATAGCTACATTTATTATGATTAACTTGATTGTTGGAGAAATCGTTAACAATGCCCAAAAAATATCAGATGAAATCGAATCAGAAACAAAAGAAATTAAAGAAATTAAAGAAGATACGAGTGAAATAGAAGAACTCAAAAAAGAAGTTGGAGATCTTAAAACCATGCTTCAAACATTAATTGATCGAAAATAAGTAATACCCACACTCCTTTTAGGTGTGTGGGTATTTTTGGTTTGCTGTTGTTGACAACTTTTTACTTTGTAACGAATAAAGCGAACGTAAAAAAAAGCCCTTAGAGGGCAAGTGTATAATTTCGATTATCATTTATTTAATTACTAGAGTTACGCCGGCGGATTTCAGTTTCTAACATACTAATAAATTCTGGACTTAGCTTTAATCCTTTTGCTTTAACATAGGACTCCATCAACAATGCAGTTGATAGTTTACTCATGGGTTAACTCACCTCCGATTAATTAAAAATCTGTTCTATTTTTCAACCGTCATGACTATATTAATAAGTATCCTCGATGTGTACTTTAAATCTATCAGATAATTTGATTCGGAACAACCGTTCGGTTATCCACAATATCAAGTGGATAACCTGTGATTAACTTGTGTATAAAACATAGAATTGTATACAAAAGAGTCGGTATAATGTGAGTAACTTTATCCACAGATGATTAAAATTGAAAAATTTGTCGAAACATTTTATGGAAATATCCTTAAAACAGGCTTCAATACCTATTAAAAGGAAAGCGTAAAGTATTTTAGTAATTTCTTTCATTCATTATCTGTTTAACAATTCGTGTCCCCTTCACGACGTCTTGGTTCTTGCTGTTTGTTTTCTAGGAATTGGCTTTTTCTTTTTAGTTTTATCAAGTGAGGCTTGGAGTGCTGACATTAAATCCGTCACATTAGATGGTGCAGCGGGTTGTTTTTCGGTTGTTGTAACAGTATGATTTCCCGCTTTCTTCTCTTCAATTAATTCCATTAATGCTGTGCGGTAGTCATCTGTATATTTCTCGGGTTCAAACGTTGTAGTTAATTGGTCAACTAACATAAGAGCAGTATCGAGTTCTTTCTGAACAACTAATGGTTCACTTGGTATATTTGGTACGTCTCCGGCACTTCTAACCTCGTCTGGAAAATGGATTGTTTCCATTATTAACGTCTCTTTATATACACGAACAACTGCCAACTGTTCTTTTGAACGAATCATGATTTTGGCAACGCCTATTTTACCGGACTCAATTAATGCCTTTCTTAATAGAGAGTAGGCTTTAGCTCCGCCACTATCGGGTGCCATGAAATAACTACGTTCAAAGTATATAGGATCAATTTCCTCTAACTTTACAAAGTCGATTATTTCTACTGCTTTATCTTCATTTTCTTTTTTTAACTTCTCCAGTTCTTCTTCATCCAATACAACAAACTTATTCTTGGAATACTCATAAGCTTTTACGATGTCTTCACTTTGAACTTCTTTATTACAGCCTGAACAAACTTTTTGGTAATTAATTGGTGTATGACATTCTTTGTGTAGTTGACGTAACTTAATATCTTTATTTTCGGTCGCAGTGTGAAGCTTAACTGGAATATTTACAAGCCCAAAGCTAATACTTCCTTTCCAAACTGTGTGCAATTGCTTTCACCTACTCTTTCTTTTCCTTACTATGCAATGTTTTGATCCTATTTATGTATCAAGTGTGGAAAATAATCAAAAGCTAGAACAAAACAACCGAAAGTAGGGTAAGAATTGAAGCCAATGCTTTTAACTGCCGCAACGGATATTCCCCTAGGAAAAGAATGGGTGTACGAAGCTAAATATGATGGTTTTCGTTGCATATTGGACTGGGAGGTAGACGCTGCTCCTATTCTTAAGAGTAGAAATGGAAAAGTGCTTAATCAGATGTTTCCAGAAATTATTAGCTTTTGTCATGACAATCAGAAAAAAATCAGTTCTTCCTTGCCATTATCATTAGATGGAGAGTTAGTGTATTTAACGAATAATTTTCAAAGTGATTTTTCCATCGTTCAATTAAGAGGTCGAATGCGTAATCAAGATGTAATCATGAAACATGTTCAAGAATTTCCGTGTCATTATATTGTGTTTGATCTTTTGAAAGTTAAAGGAGAAGTTCAAACAGATTTTTCAATCACAAAACGAAAGCACAAACTACAAAAGTTTTTTCAGAAGATGAAGCTTCCAATTTCAATAAGCTATGAAGACATAAATCGAATTCAAGCAATAGATGTTTACCAAGACAATGAAGTGTTGTGGAACCATATTAAGGTAAGTAATGGGGAAGGTATAGTCGCCAAGAAAAAAAACAGTAGCTGGACTAGTGATAAGCGTACCGTCCAATGGTTAAAAATAAAAAACTGGCGATATGTCACTGTCATCTTAACTAAATATGATAAAAGCAATGGCTTTTTTCACGGTGCTATTTATCATAAGGAGGCTCTTGTTGAAATTGTGACCTTCCGCCACGGCCTTAAAGATGAAGAGTTAAATACATTAATAATGCTATTTAAATCGAATGGAACTAAGTTAGCCGAAAGTGTTTGGGCACTAGAACCATCCATTTGCATAGATATTGCCTGTATCGATTTCGATGGAAAGCATTTAAGGGAACCAAGGTTTCATGCATTTAATTTTAACAAGGAGTCAATCGATTGTCGGTGGCAGCAAATGCAACGACAGCTTTTTCCACTTCCAGAAATTATGACAATAACCCACCCTGACAAGCCTATATGGCCAGTAATTAGTATACAAAAAGATGATTACTTGCTGTACTTACAAAATATATCTCCCTATATCCTGCCTTTTTTACGTGACCGCCTTCTTACGGTTATTCGTTTTCCACATGGTGCAATGGGTGAAAGTTTTTATCAAAAAAATAGCCCAGTTAGTGTTCCAGATTTTGTGACAACTAAACAGGTAGATGACATCCGTTATATTGTCTGTAATGACGTTGAATCTTTACTGTGGCTAGGGAACCAACTTGCGCTAGAGTTTCACATTCCTTTTCAAACGATTAAAACAAATCAGCCAACTGAAATTGTGTTTGACCTTGACCCTCCTTCAGTTCATGAGTTTTCTTTAGCCATAGAAGCGGCATTACGAATGAAAGCAATTTTTGACCAATTCGGAATCCAATCTTTTGTGAAAACTTCTGGTGGGAAAGGGATACAAGTTTATATTCCATTACCTATGAACACATTTTCTTATGAAGACACCCGGGTATTTACAAAGTTTGTTTGTAATTTCTTATGCGAACAGGAACCACAATGGTTTACCACTGAGCGACTTAAAAAGAATCGACATAATAAATTGTATTTGGACTATGTCCAACATGATGAAGGGAAAACGATAATAGCTCCCTATTCTCCAAGAGGTAACGAACAAGGGCTAATCGCGACTCCACTATACTGGGATGAAGTAGATAATTCACTGAAACCAGACTTATTTTCCATTCCCATGGTTATTGAAAGGTTAAAAAAACAAGGCAATCCATTTCGTGATTTCCGACAAGGAATAGAAGAACAGAAGTTTGCAGAAGTCCTACAACAACTAAAAGAACTAGTGAAAATCTCTCATAAATAGTTTTAAACGGAATTTTTTCATTATGTTGAATCACAATAGGTAGATTGGAGAAACTGAACAAAAAACAAAAAGGATGATTATCATGCAAATCGAAAATCCGATGATAACAGGTGTGGGTTTACCCTCAGATCCACAACAAGCAATTGTCGTATACAACTGTGACTACTGTAATGGAGAAATATATGAAGGAGATTCTTATGTAGTTTATGAAGGATTAACATTTTGCGGTAGCGACCACTTAGGAGAACACTTAGTAAAACAAAATCTTGCAGAAGAATTAACAGCACAAATTGAGAATCTCCAATAATTGAAGACAATTTATGCAAACAAAGATAGTACATTTAATAAAGTAGTGCAGCCAGAAAATTTGGTTGCACTACTATTTTTATTTGGTAGAAGGATCGAGAAGAAATCCTTTAAAAAATCTATTAAAGAAGTAACCAGTCTAGAAACAATCAAATTCTAAATCAACTGTAATAACAGAGAGAAGAGTTACTTAAAATAAAAAAGTATAAATATATATCGGTAATTTCATTCATTCATTCGATAGTAGCATTGTCTAGTTCTACAAACGAAGTTGAGACCTTCAGTAGTTTAATACTTCTAATATTGAAACAAATCACTAAATTATTTGGTATTTTCGAACGGTCCACATCATAGAGTTAACTAGGCTATTTTTATTAAATGTCTATTAAAGGGGGATAGGTCAAACTAAATAGTATTTAAAATTTGAAAGTTACTAAAAAAATAGGGGGCTGGATAAAAATATGAAAAAAAATTTATTAACAATTTTAAGTATGTTACTAGTATTTTCAGTTATCTTAGCTGGATGTTCAGAAAAATCGGATGAGGAAATTAAAACGAAGTCACAGCTAGAAGTTATCAAGAAGCGAGGGAAATTAGTTGGTGGTGTTAACGCTACGATACCTGGTTTCGGTTATGTAGCTTCAGATGGAAGTTATGAAGGAATGGATATTGATATTACGAGAGCAGTGGCAGCCGCTATCTTTGGAGATCCAACTGCTGTTGAATTCAGACCATTATCCGCAGAGGAACGTTTTATTGCTGTTCAAACGGGTGAAGTGGATGTATTAGCAAGAAATACTACTCATACAACTTCTCGAGACGCGTCAGTAGGTCTTGCATTTGCACCAGTCACTTTTTATGACGGACAAGGCATGATGGTGCGTAAAGATAGCGGAATTGAAAGTTTAGCAGACTTAGAAGGATCTCGGATTGCAGTTGAATCAGGCACTACAACAGAACTTAATTTGGCTGACCAAATGCGTAAGATAGGAGTCAGTTATGAGCCTGTAGTATTTGATAATCAGGATGCAGCAATATCTGCATATGAACAAGGCAGTGTGGATGCGTTCACAACAGACCGTTCTGGACTTGTTTCTCGACGATCTACATTATCCAAACCTGATGACCATTTTATCTTAACGGAGGTATTGTCTAAAGAACCTCTTGCACCATCTGTGAAAGATGGCGACTCTAAATTCGTTGCTGTTGTGTCATGGACTGTATACGCGTTAATTCAAGCTGAAGAGTATGGTATTACTAAGGGTAATATTGAAACTTTCATGGATAGTGATGATCCTGAAATCCGTCGATTCCTAGGCGTTGAAGGGGATTTGGGAGAGCAACTTGGATTAGAGAAGGACTTTGTTGTTCAAGTAATTAAAGCTGTAGGTAACTACGGTGAGCTTTATGATCGTCATCTTGGTCCAGAAACCGTGTTTAATTTAGAGCGTGGTCCAAATGAACTTTGGACAAATGGTGGCTTAATGTATTCACCACCTTTCCGTTAAGTACCAATTGAAAATAGGTCTGTATACCTTCTAAGTTAGGGACAGGCCTATTATCGTTTATAGGGATAGTAAAACTACTGTGAGGTGAGATACGTGAATAAACATTCATCTTCGACGTCAATTCCTTTTTGGAGAGACAAAAGAGTCATCCCCATTCTTCTACAAATTATATTTGCTGTGATAGTTGTTCTTGCTGGAGTTTTCTTTTTTTCCAATGCTCTTGCGGGCATGAGGCAAATTGGGATGGTCTTTGGGTTCGACTTTTTAGGGAAAATGGCTGCATTCGATATTGGGGACAAGGTGATTGATTTTTCCTCAAAGGATACCTATGGAAAAGCATTTATTGTAGGTATTCTAAATACGATAAAAGTGGCTTTTATTGGAATTATCTTAGCAACAATCCTAGGTTTCATAGTAGGGGTTTCTCGATTATCGAATAACTGGTTAGTAAGAACTGTGGCGGCTGCTTATGTCGAAATTTTTCGGAACACCCCTCTTTTAGTTCAAATTTTCATTTGGTTTTATGCAGTATTTTTAAGCTTCCCTGTTATTGAGAAAAGCCTTGATGCATTTGGATTATTCTATTTTAGCAATAGAGGAGCGGTTATTCCGTGGCTTGGGTTGACTTCTTCTTCCTTTATTTGGTTAATTTCATTCCTTATCGGTATTATTCTTTCTATTGTTGTATGGAAAATTAGAATCAAGAGACAAGTAGAAACAGGTCAGAGAAAGTATCCTTTTTTCTGGGCAAGTGGTTCGATCGTTAGCTTATTAATAATTGCTTGGTTTGTCACATTGGAGTCACCATTTCTATTAAGTATCCCAGAAATTGCAGGAAGAGGTTACTTAGGTGGTTATACAATTGGACCAGGATTTGGTGCACTTTTAGTTGCCCTCGTTATGTACACTGCTTCTTTTATTGCTGAAATTGTTCGTGGAGGTATTTTGGCCGTTCCAAAAGGACAAGTTGAAGCAGCAAAAGCATTAGGATTGAAAAGCCCAACCATCTTAAGACTCGTAGTTCTACCCCAGGCTATTCGGATTATTATTCCTCCCTTAACGAGTCAATATTTAAATCTAATAAAGAATTCAAGCTTAGCCGCAGCTGTTGCCTATCAAGAACTAGTAGGTGTTGGAATTACGATACTAAGTCAAACGGGTCGAAGCATTGAGGTTATTTCCATTGTAATTCTCGTCTACTTATCAATGAGCTTATTCACATCACTTTTGATGAATATATTTAACAAATATTCGCAACTGGTAGAGAGGTGAGCAAAATGGATAAAGATGAATTAAAAATAAAAGAATTAGTGCGAACAGAGATAGCTCCACCTAATTCATCATTAGGTGTTTTTGGGTGGTTAAAAGAAAATTTATTTAGTAATTGGGTAAACGTGATTCTGACGATAGTCTTTGCGTCCATTACGTATTTAGTTTTAAAAAATTCAATTGATTGGATATTCTTTAAAGCCAATTGGCATGTTATTTCAGCTAATTTCAGGTTGCTCGTAGTGGGTCAATACCCGGTCACAGAATTATGGAGGGTTTGGATAATCTTAACTCTTATTTCTATTCTTATGGGTCTTTCCTGGGGAATTTGGAAGGGAACAATAGGACATTTATCGACGATTGTGACTGGTTTGTATATCATCCTAGCGAGTTTACCTTTCGTCATGATAGAAACACGTATATGGTTGTTAATCAATATAATTGCCATTGTTGCTACATGTTTGATAGGAAAGAAAGGATTAAAGTTGAAGAAATTTATCCTCGTAGCATGGTTCTTGATGTTCCCTGTGAGTATTTTTCTTTTGAGTGGATTTGGGATATTTAATCATGTTGGGACGAATTTGTGGGGTGGCTTTTTATTAACTTTACTAATAGCTATTGTAGCCATTGTTTTTTCCTTCCCTTTAGGTGTTTTACTTGCTCTAGGGAGAAGGAGTAAACTACCTATTATTCGTTGGTTCAGTATTGCTTATATTGAATTGATCCGTGGAGTTCCGTTGATTACGATATTATTTGTTGCTCAACTGATGTTACCCTTGTTTTTAGGTGAGGGAATTAATATCGATAATGTTGTTAGAGCTATGGTTGGATTCACCCTATTTACTGCCGCCTATTTGGCAGAGAATATACGTGGAGGATTGCAATCAATCCCTCGAGGTCAATTTGAAGCTGCAGAGGCACTTGGATTAAATGCAACATTTAAGATGACTTTTATTATCTTGCCGCAGGCGTTACGTGCCGTTATCCCAGCAATTGTGGGACTATTTATAGGGATATTCAAAGATACCTCACTCGTAGCCATTGTCGGCTTAACCGATATACTCGGTATAGGTAAGAATATAATTTCCAATCCCGAGTTTCTTGGGACGCAGATGGAAGTATTTATATTCATTGCCATCGTCTTCCTTATCTTCTGTAATATGATGTCCTATGCGAGTAGAAGGCTTGAAGGAGCTTTAGGCGTAGGTAAGCGATAAGAAAATAAATCTTGCATTTAAATCCAGGAGGAGGATTATGTATGTTTGAAGACTTTAATGTAGAGATACCTCTCGATCAAAGAGAAGATATAGTAGTATGCACTAACTTAAATAAATGGTTTGGTAGTCTCCATGTATTAAAAGACGTATCGTTAAATGTAAAACAAGGAGAAGTCGTGGTGATATTAGGTCCTTCCGGTTCAGGAAAATCTACATTCATCCGGACAGTGAATGGTTTAGAAGAAATTCAGAAAGGGGAAATAACCGTTGATGGTATTCCTCTATCCAATGATGTTGCTGATATCGAAGCCATTCGTATGGAAACAGGGATGGTCTTTCAATCCTTTAACTTGTTCCCACATATGACCATATTAAAAAATATAACTCTAGCACCTATTTGGGTTCGTAAGTGGTCTAGAGCCAAAGCGGAAAAAATAGCCTTGGAGTTACTAGAACGGGTAGGTATTCCTGAACAAGCCCATAAATATCCGGGGCAGCTTTCAGGGGGACAACAGCAAAGGGTTGCGATTGCTCGGGCATTAGCTATGCAACCTAAAATTCTGTTATTTGATGAACCAACTTCTGCTTTAGACCCTGAAATGATTAAAGAGGTTTTGGATGTTATAAAAACGTTAGCAGGATCCGGAATCACCATGATGGTTGTTACTCACGAGATGAACTTTGCTCGTGAAGTAGCCGACCGTATTGTTCTGTTTGATTTTGGAGAGATTATAGAAGTTGGATCTCCTAGTGAACTATTTGATAATCCAAAACATGACAGAACAAAACTTTTTTTATCTCAGATATTATAGAATTTGTATCTGATTCTTCATATAAAACAAGTCATTGTATGAAAGAATGTATAGATTTAATTAAGAATCCAGCAACTTATCTAGTTGCTGGATTTTTCATATGCCTATATGGGCTTCTATTGGGCTTTAAAATGAAACTTATACGATCAATTCTTTTAATAGGGATTAATATTTTTTATATCTTTTAAGCTAATCACAAATCTATAATAGTCAATTAACTATGAATCGAAAAGTGGAAAATCGCAATCTTTTAAAAAAGGTGCGATTTTTTTGTAATGACAAGACCTCTTCTTTAATAGAATTATATAATTGGTGTTTTTGTTGGAGAATTTTCCGTAAGTAAATGGGGGAAGGCAATGGTCTATATAATTTTTGGTTTGGCGGCAATCGTTACGATTTTAGCAGCGATTGAGCTGTCCAACGATGCAGATGTCTTAAGTGGAAAAACTTCTCTTGGTGGATTACTTGTTGGTACAGTACTACTAGGAGGTGCAACTTCACTCCCCGAAGTAACGACAAGTCTTTCTTCTGTCTTAATTGAAAATCCAGATATTGCAATAGGAAATATGTTAGGTTCAAACATGTTTAACCTCTTCATTATTGCATGTTTTGATGTTTATTATAGAAAGAATAGACTGCTTCAACAAGCAAATATAGGCCACTTATATACTGCAGGATTAGGGCTAATTTTAACTACAATGACCTTAATTGCGTTAATTAGAAAATTAGATTATGTGGTACTCGGTGTGGGGATTGATTCACTGTTGATAGCTGTTGTTTACGGGACAGGCATGTATGTAATAAGCAGAATATCAGAAGGCTTACCTGATAATCAATTAATGGCTCCTGAATTTGATGGAAAAGTGATAGGTAATTCAAAGTCAAACAAACCAACAACAACCATACGAAAAGCTATAATAAGTTTTTTTCTTGCTGCAGTAGCAATTATGATAGCAGGGACGTTGTTATCCGTATCTGGGGATATAATTGCAGAGAAAACAGGACTTGGATCAACTTTTATTGGTAGTTTTCTTATGGCAGCTACTACATCATTACCTGAAGCGGTGGCTGTATTTGTTGCGTTAAGATTGAGGAATATAAATATAGCAATCGGTTCAATTCTTGGAAGTAACATTTTTAATATGTTAATTCTTATGGGAACGGATATCGTTTATAGACAAGGTCCTATTCTTTCAAATGTAGCGCATTCACATGAAATTACTGCTATGACAGTAACAGTTTTATCTGTATTGGTCATGATTTCGTTAATGCGTAAAAAGGTTACCACTACTTTTTCTTATATGATGCCTTCATTGTTAATCATGCTTGGCTATTTCATTGCTACCTATCTGATTTTTAAAGGTTAAAATTATACATAAAAAGTAGTTCCATGCTAAAAGTAAGAAAAATAATAAAAGCCTATAGGTGAACCTTACCGGTTGACCTATAGACAGTTTGAACAAATGCTTACTAATTAATTATTTGATTTAGAAACAAATTAGTATCCTTGCTGTTTTGTTTCAGTAGTAGGGTTATTAGGCATTCCTTGCATTGGTTTTGCCATATCCTGCATTGATTGCGCCATCTGTTGCATAGGTTTTGCCATCCCTTGCATTGGTTGGGCCATCTGTTGTAAATTCTGGGCATTTAATTTAGTGGGAATGTTTTTCATCATTTGCTGAAAAGTTCCGTTTTGTATTCCTCGGACTACTCCAAAAATAGTAGCTCCAATTGCACCCCAAGTAATAAATCTCATTTTAAAATCAGTCCTCCTTTCGTGTATTAAACATCTTAGTATTCGGTCTACTCGATGAATTATACTGAGCATTATTTTCCTTGATCATTTGAATAATTTCATTAAATTTCAGCTGTAAATCCTGTTGCTAAAATAAACTTTAATAATCCAGGGATATGTAAGCGTTTTATAAAAATTTACAATCTTTTTATTACATTAGATTTATCCTATTAAACCAACAATGAAAGCGCTATCTGAAATAATTATTAGACAAAATCTCTAATCTTTTAAGAAATAAGTAGTTGATTCTGAATATAATTGTTGTATGATTAACTTCAACAACTAAATTTCGGATTATTCAGAATTTAATTCGTGTTCTAAAAAACGCTTAATACTCTTACTGAAGTTTGAGAGTTGTTAAAGAGAGGAGTGGTTATGTATGAGCAATCAATGGATTTTCTTAGGTGGTCAGTTTGTAAAGAAAGAAGATGCAGTCGTTTCAGTCTACGATCATGGATTTCTGTATGGAGATGGGGTATTCGAAGGCATTCGCGTTTATAGCGGAAATGTTTTTAGGATGGCCGAACACATTCAACGTTTATATGAATCTGCACAATCCATCATGTTAAATATTCCATACACGAAGGAGGAAATGGTGCAAATTATTGTGGACACCATTAAAAAAAATCAACTCGATAGCGCCTATATTCGTGTTGTTGTCTCTCGAGGTATGGGGAATCTAGGCCTCGATCCAGCCTCTTGCTCACAACCACGAGTTATTGTTATAGCAGAAAAGCTAGCTCTTTTCCCTCAGGAACTATATCAACGGGGACTGCGAATTGGTTCTGTAGCATCACGAAGAAGTAGCCCAGATGTATTAAGCCCGCAAGTTAAATCGCTTAATTATCTTAATAATATACTTGTTAAGCTAGAAGCCAATCAGGCTGGAGTAGATGAAGCACTTATGTTAAATGCTCAAGGCTATGTAACAGAAGGATCAGCAGATAATATTTTCATTGTTAAAAATGGCGTAATAATTACACCGCCAGTTTATCTTGGTGCCTTAGATGGAATTACACGAAATGCCATTATAGATCTTGCCAACAAAAACGGCTATGTACTAAAAGAAACACCATTTACAAGACATGACGTATATGTGGCGGATGAAGTTTTCTTAACTGGTACAGCTGTTGAGGTAATTGCTGTAATTGAAGTGGATGGTAGAAAAATTCAAGATGGTAAACCAGGTCCAGTCACAAATTATCTGTTATCAGAATTCAGAAAACTAGTGACTACAGATGGCGTTCAATGTTATCCAACAGCTACTACACATGCTGTTGTAAGTTAATTATATGAGTAAAATAAAAGTATAGAAAATAAATCCAGCAGGCTAATCTAGTTGCCTGGGTTTTTTTGTGTAAAAAAATAGGTATCGAAATTTTAATAACTAGAAAAAAGGGGATAGGGATATTGAATATAATTGATTTGCATTGCGATGTTTTATTAAAGCTCAATAACTCACGAGGAGAAATAAAATTTAAAGACGCTAATGAACTCGATACGAATATGGAACGACTGAAAAAAGGGGAAGTTAAAGTTCAGGCTTTTGCTATTTTTGTGTATCCTGATATCAAAACAGAACAAAAATTTCAAGTAGCACTTGATCAAATCCATTATTTTTACACAGATGTACTCGAAAATAACCCGGACATGAAATTAATAAAAGAGTGGTCAGATATTGAACGATTACAAGAGAACGAGATAGGGGCATTGCTAACGCTTGAAGGAGTAGATGTGATTGGCAATGACTTGAATAAACTCTCCATATTATATCAATTAGGTGTACGTTCTGTTGGCCTGACATGGAATAATACAAATTTGGCAGCAGATGGGGCAGGAGAAAAGCGTGGCGCTGGTCTAACATCTTTCGGTGAAGAAATCGTTGAGTTTAACAATAAACACAAAATACTTACAGATGTATCGCATTTATGTGAAAAAGCTTTTTGGGATGTTATTGATAAAGCAAAATTTCCAGTTGCCAGTCATTCAAACTCTAGGTTAATCATGAATCATGTTAGAAACTTAACTGACGAGCAAGCAAAAGCTATGTTTGAAAAAGATGCAATGGTCCATGTGGTGTATTGCCCTGAGTTTGTAAAGGACAGGAAGAATGTTGAAATTGGTGATTTAATTGAACATATCGATCATTTCTGCTCCTTAGGTGGGGAAAATAATATTGGTCTAGGTTCTGATTTTGACGGAATTTCAGCAAAAATAGTTAATTTGGAAAATGCCTCAATGCAACAAAATCTATTAAATGAACTTTTAAAACATTACTCGGAAGATCAAGTGAAAGGTTTTGCATTTAAAAACTTTGTACGCCATCTTCCTAAATAAAAGAGAAGATTGAAACTGTCAAACTGATAACGCAAAATAGAATGCCTATTTCAAAGAAGATTTTACGAGATGGGAAATTTTCACTATAAGTGACTGTGTGATTCGTTCTCTTTTCACTTTCACGAATAACTTGTTCTTTTTTGCTCATACGGTAGAAAAAATGTTTGGAACTTTTAATGAATGCTGTGAAAAAATCGCCTTCAATTAAAATCATGATTGAACAAATGATTAGTAGTAATAGTCCAACTAAAAAAAGTGAATCTATCCATATACTGATGCTCCAAGATTTATAAAGTAAGAAGGGCACCATCAATGAAACTATTATTGACGTAAATAGTAATTTGTTTCTAGATATCATAAATTGACATTCCTTTCATCGTATCTTCTATTGAAAGATTATCACATCATTATATTGTTTGAAAATTAAAATATCTTATTGCCAAATAGTAAAATAGCATTTATGATGTAGAAAATAAGAAATATAAAGGGGATAAAAATATGGGAATAAAGTTAAAAAATTCAGCATTCATCCTTTCTATGGTATTTGCATTAATATTATCTGGATGTAATTTTAGTTCTTCAGAAAAAACGGATGAAAAGACTGAAGACAATAAAGATGCTAGCCAAGTCCTAAATATTACAGAGCCCGCTGATGTTCCTACTCTAGATTCTACAAAAGCGCATGATGGTATAGCATTTACAGTATTAAACAACGTAAATGAAGGATTATATCGTCAAGATGAAAATAACTTGCCGATTAAAGCTTTAGCTACTGAACATGTAGAAAGCGATGATAAAGTCATCCACACATTTACATTACGTGACTCAAATTGGAGTAACGGAGATCCCGTGACAGCACAAGATTTTGAATACGCGTGGAAACGAGTAATGAAGGAAAATAGCGCGTATGGCTTCATGTTCGTAACAGCAGGTATTAAAAACGCTGAATCAATTTTGAATGAAGAAAAAGATTCAGATGAACTTGGTATTAAGGCGATTGACGAAAAAACACTTGAAGTAACGCTAGAAGGACCAAATCCACTATTCCAAACGTTATTGACATTCCCGACATTCTTACCACAAAATCAAAAATTTGTTGAAGAACAAGGTGATCAGTATGCCCTTGAATATGACAATATATTATTTAACGGACCATACAAACTTGTTGAATGGACGCATGAGCAAGGTTGGAAATATGAAAAGAATGAAAAGTACTGGGATGCAGATGCAGTAAAGTTGGATAAAATCAACGTTTTTGTTGTGAAAGACCCATCAACTGGAACGAATTTGTATGAGACAGAAAAAGTGGATCGTGTTGAGTTAAGTTCTGCCTTAGTCGATCAATATAAAGAGGATGAAAACTTTCAAACTATGAAAGAATCAGGTCTAGTCTTCTTGCGTTTCAATCATAATCATCCTGTATTAGGAAATAAAGATATTCGTAGAGCAATTAATATGGCAATAGATAAAAAAAGTTTAACGGATGTTATTTTAAAAGATGGGTCTACACCTTTAAATGGAGTTGTTCCAGGTGGTTTCTATAACTCACCTGACAATAAAGATTTCCGTGAGCTAAACGGAGACTTTAATACAGGAACAATTGAAGAAGCTCAAAAACTATGGGAGCAAGGCTTAAAAGAAACTGGTCAAAAAGATTTAACGGTATCCATTAACATCGCAGATTCAGATGATCATAAAAAAGTAGCTGAATACATTCAAGCACAGCTAGAAGATAATCTACCTGGATTCAAATTGGATATTAAGGCAGTTCCTTTTGCTCAACGTCTTGTTATTGAAAAAGCAATTGAATATGATTTATCTTTATCTTCATGGGGACCAGACTACAGTGATCCGATGACATATCTGGATATGTGGTTAAAAGATGGTTCTGCTAACCGTATGGATTATTACAATCCGAAGTTAGATGCATTAGTCACAGAAGCTAGAAATGAAACAGATCTTGCAAAACGTTATGAAATGCTTTTAAATCTTGAAAAAATCTTATTGGAAGAGGATGCAGCAATTGCACCACTTTACCAAGAGGGTGAATCCATCTTAATTAGAAAGAAAATTAAAGATGTTCTAGTACATCCAACTGGTGCTGAGTTTAGTTACAAGTGGTCATCCATCGAAGAATAATTTAGAGGTTATACAGCTATAAGTACGAGGGTGTAGCCAAATTGTGGCACCCTCGTACTTTTTTTATTAAACGTTTTTCTTTCAGAAGGGGTGTTCGTATGAAGCAATACCTAATCCAGCGAATTGGCTATATGTTACTTACTCTTTTTGTAGTCGTTACGATAACTTTTTTTCTGATGCAACTTCTCCCAGGGACACCTTTTACAAATCCTGAGAAGTTAACAGAACAACAATTGCTCATATTAAATGCAAAATATGGACTTGATCAACCTGTCGGAATTCAATACATAAGGTACCTTGGGAACTTGGTACAAGGTGATTTAGGCTACTCCTTTCAAAATGCAGGTAGAACTGTCTCAAGTATAATTAGCGACCGTATAGGTCCTTCTGCTTTTATTGGACTACAAGCACTTATCTTTGGTGCAATCATAGGCTTAGTGCTCGGCATTGTATCTGCATTAAAACATAATTCGATTTTTGACTATGGTTCTGTAACGTTAGCTGTTTTAGGTATGTCAATTCCATCTTTCGTTTTTGCCGCACTGCTTCAATATTATGTCGGTGTAAAGCTTGAGTGGTTACCTGTAGCTCTATGGGAAGGATATTCCAGTACCATATTACCGTCATTCGCATTGTCAGTTACGGTGATAGCAACTGTTGCTAGGTTTATTAGAAGTGAGATGTTGGAAGTACTCGGACAAGATTATGTAGTAACTGCGAGAGCGAAAGGGGTAACTGAAAAGCAAGTAATCGTAAAACATGTTATTCGAAATGCACTCATTCCAGTTGTGACTATGTTAGGACCACTTGCCGTGGCAATAATGACAGGGACGTTAGTTATTGAAAAAATATTTGCTGTACCGGGTCTCGGTGAACAGTTTACGTTGTCTATTCTGGTTCTTGACTATAGCGTAATTATGGGAATTTCGATATTTTATAGCGCATTATTCATATTTGTCGTTTTTTTAGTCGATGTTATTTATGGATTTTTAGATCCCCGAATTAATTATAAGGGGGAATCAGCATGAAAAATTCAGATAAAGAAGTCCGTATAGAAAATGATATTAAAATAAGAGAAGAATATAATACAGTTGAAATTACTGCGGATTTATTTGTAAAGGCACCACTAGATCAAAAAAAGAGTGAGGAAATTGGAGCACTATCTGTTTCTTTCTGGAAAGAGGCTTTTCAGAGACTAACCAAAAATAAAGGATCAATGATTTCACTCGTTTTACTTCTGATATTAATAGCCACCGCTATTATCGGACCCAGTCTGAACGACTATACTTACCGAAGTCAAAATATTGAACACTCCAACTTGCCGCCTAAAGTACAAGGTTTAGAATGGTTAGGTCTAAACGGAAGCGATTCAAAAGGTATCGACCAATATGAAAAGCGAGAAATTCAAGTGAATTACTGGTTCGGAACAGATGAATTCGGTCGAGATTTATGGACTCGAGTATGGAAAGGGACACAGATTTCTCTATTCATCGCTTTAGTTGCTGCAATGCTCGATCTAATCATCGGTGTAATTTACGGAGGAATTTCATCATTTTATGGTGGTCGTGTCGATAATATTATGCAACGAATTATAGAAGTACTTATGGGAATACCTAATTTAATTGTTATCATCCTCTTTATCCTTATATTGGAACCCGGTATAAGGTCAATTATTTTAGCGATGATTATAACAGGTTGGGTTGGAATGGCACGAGTTGTTCGCGGACAAATATTGCAGTTGAAAGGTCAAGAGTTTGTGTTAGCTTCGAGAACGCTCGGAGCATCTAACTTACGACTTATTTGGAAACACTTATTACCAAATGTCATGGGTCCAATAATCGTTACGGTTATGTTCACAATTCCGACGGCTATTTTCTTTGAAGCATTCTTAAGTTTTATCGGTTTAGGTTTACAGGCACCACTGGCATCTCTAGGTGTGTTAATTGAAGATGGTTATAAGTCAATGCGTTTCTTTTCATATAAGTTAATTTACCCAGCGGTGATTATTAGTACAATTATGATTTGCTTTAATTTACTTGGGGATGGATTACGAGATGCATTAGATCCGAAAATGAGAAAATAGGGGAGGGTCCAAAATGAAGAAAAATATACTGAAAGTTGATAATATGCATGTGTCATTCAAGACCCAAACCGGAAGAATTACAGCTGTAAGAGGAGTTAGTTTTGATTTGAACAAAGGAGAAACACTCGCAATAGTTGGTGAATCTGGGTCGGGAAAATCAGTCACAGCGAAATCGATTATGCGTCTGTTACCGAAACATAATACGGAAATTACAAAAGGCGATATTTTATATGAAGATAAAAGTTTATTAAACCTTCCGATAAAAAAAATGCAGGAAATACGTGGATCTGAAATTTCAATGGTTTTCCAGGACCCCATGACATCGTTAAACCCCACGATGAAAGTTGGAAAGCAAATTATGGAAGGTTTACAAAAACATCAAAACTTATCTAAAACGGTTGCTCGCAAACGTGCACTGGAAATGATGAAGTTAGTTGGTATTCCAAGTGCCGAAGCAAGGTTAGAAGATTACCCGCACCAGTTTTCAGGAGGAATGCGACAACGTGTAGTCATTGCCATGGCACTTGTTTGTAATCCCAAAGTCTTAATCGCAGATGAACCTACAACTGCACTAGATGTAACAATTCAAGCACAGATTTTGGATTTAATGAAAGACTTACAACAAAAAATGGATACAGCCATTATATTAATAACTCACGATCTAGGAGTAGTAGCGAATATGGCGGACCGAGTAGCTGTTATGTACGCTGGGAAGATTGTAGAGCAAGGAACGCTTGATGAAATTTTTTATAGCCCGCAACATCCGTACACCTTAGGACTATTACAGTCGATGCCAAAGTTAAATGAAGATCGGTCCAAACCTTTATTGCCTATCTTAGGCTCACCTCCTGATTTAGCGACTCTTGGTGAAGGTTGTGCTTTTGCCGCAAGATGTCCACATACGATGAAGGTGTGCCATAGTTTCACACCACAAGATACGGTAGTAGAAGGTAAACACACGGTAGCATGTTGGTTACAAGATGTTAGGACACCAAAGGGGTATCTTCCTGAAACTGTAGTAGCTGTTCAGTCACAATAAAGAACATGTGAATATCTCATATGGTTAAAGCTTGTCACTCGTGACAAGCTTTTTTTAATCTATAAATTTAGTAAAAGTAAAAGTAAAAAAGAATTCTTAAATTTGTGATGTTCTTACCTCAATTACTAGATTTAGATAGATTTGAAACTCTATCATTTTGACGAATATTAAAAAGCCTTTAAAATACGGATTTTACGTAAACTTAAAAATAAAATAAGTTGACGTAAATGAAAAATCGCATTAGTATATAAATGTACAGGAATCATTTGATAAAGAGGGGTAAGTTTAATGAAATTAAGAGATATGATGCTGGCTTCAATGTTTGCAGCGGTAATCGCAATTCTAGGCTTTCTACCTGCACTACAAATTCCTTTTTCACCAGTACCGATTACGGCTCAAACGCTCGGTGTCATGCTGACAGGCGCGGTATTAGGAGCAAAGCGTGGTGCACTAAGTCTCGCTATTTTTTTATTACTTATTGTTATTGGTGCACCAGTATTACCGGGTGGAAGAACAGGAATTCCCGTATTTATGGGACCATCAGGAGGTTTCTTGCTAAGCTGGCCAATAGCTGCTTTTGCAATTGGATGGTTTGTTGATCATACTAAAGGGAAAATTAGTTTTTGGAAACTTTTCCTTTATACATTTATCGGCGGCATTGTGATTGTGTATTTAATTGGTGGTGCCTATATGGCATTTGTTACTCAAATACCATTAGTAAAAGCATACATCTCGTGTTTAATATTCATCCCAGGGGATGTTATAAAATGTATATTAGCTTCTCTTTTTGCTTCTCAATTACACAGGAATTCTGTAATGATGCGCATGGCATCAACTCAACGGAAAATAAGAACAAGCAGCTAATCAATACTTAAACCAAAAAAAAGAGGCTACTGTAGCCTCTTTTTTTACAAAATAAGAAAGTATATAAATTTGGGGTGCCATGAATCCAGTATTCCGGGTATTTTAAGGAGTAGGTTCTAGTATGATACCGCTGATTTGAGCTCCAGGCGGACGGCTTTCCACGGGGCGGGCGGAGAGCCTCCTCAGGCCAACACGATGTTTGTCACAAAGGCGTTGTCACAGAGGATGTGACGTTCTTAGCCTTTGTTCTACTTATCGCTCCACTGTGGGGTCTCACCTGTCCCGCTAATCCCGTAGGAAAGATATTGGACGAACTGTCATTCGTCCAATATCTTTGCGACGAGTAACCGCAGGAGCATATGTTTTTACAGTGACGAGGAGACTGAAGCCAAGCCCGCGAAAAGCGTCCACCGTAGCGGAAATAAACGGGTATCTATGGTTACCCTTCTTAAGGGACCGGGCGTACTTTGCCCGGTTTTTCTTATCGATAAAAATGAAATAATTACGTTTCATTTCATATGGAAGAGTTTACTTATTATAAGAGAGACATGTATGCTGAAAAATAAACAACAAGATGGAGTTGTAGAATATGTTGATCACGGATACCCTTGGGAAATGGGCTTCATTGAAGCCGAGTTCAATAGCTATTCTTACAAAAACAGAACAGTTTACATTTGAAGAACTCAATCAAAAAGTCAATCGATTATCTTCGTATTTTCAGTCGCAAGATAATAGTAAATTGATGAAGAAGGTCGTGCTTTTATTACCAAATACTGTTGCTTTTTTACATTTATTTTTAGGTGCGACTAAGGCTGGGTGGGTAGCTGTGCCCTTTGACATAAAATGGACGAGAAAAGAAATAAAAGACCGACTTGATCAATGTTCTCCAAATCTCATAGTGACAAATCAGGAATTTTATCAAAAAGTGTTTGGCCTTTCCTCCACTATTATCTTACTATCAGAATTAGACCAAATACTGGATGAAAGCGAATATCACTCTTCTGATATTAAAATTGATGAAAAAGCACCATTTTATATGGGGTTTACATCAGGATCAACAGGTGCTGCAAAATGCTTTATTAGAAGCCATAAATCTTGGGTGAAGAGCTTTGATTGTAGTGCGACTGAATTTGGTATCACTCCTGAAGATTGTGTATTAGTTCCTGGTCCGCTCGCGCATTCATTGTTTTTATACGCAGCCATTAGCACGTTGTTCCTAGGGGGTTCCATCACCCTTATGGAGAAATTCTCAGTAAGTGAAACGTTTGAACATTTATCAAAGTCGAGTATTACAACACTGTATGTAGTTCCAACGATGTTTGTCCCATTAGTAAAAGAAGCTTGGATGGGCCATGATAGACAAAAACTAATAAGATTAATTTCTTCTGGGGCAAAATGGGAAGAAGGATTGAAGCAAAAGGTCCGAAATCAGTTTCAAGAAGCACAGCTATATGAGTTTTACGGAGCATCTGAATTGAGTTTTGTTTCGTATCTTGAGAACGATGGGAATGAACAGAAGACAGGATCAGTAGGGAAACTGTTTCATAACGTTGAGATTTCGATTCGTAAAGATGGAAGTGAAGTGGATGTTGGGGAAGTTGGTCTGTTATATGTGAAAAGTGACATGATTTTTATGGAATATTATCAAAATCAGTCTGAAACAAACCGGGTTTTTGACAATGGATGGGCAACTGTAGGGGATTTAGCTAAACAAGATGAGGATGGATTCCTAACAATCATTGGTCGAGAAAATAACATGATTATTACGGGAGGGCTGAATGTTTATCCTGAAGAAATTGAAAGTGTTCTTTATCAAATGGAAGAAATTGAAGAGGTAATGATTCTTGGAATGCCAGACGATTATTGGGGAGAAAAAATTGTTGCAATTGTAAAAACAAAAAGTAATCAAATTCTAAAAAAACATGTCATGACATCTTATTGCAGAAAGCAATTAGCAAACTATAAAGTACCTCGAACTTATCACTTTGTGAATTCATTTCCTTATACGTCAAATGGAAAAATAGCACGTGCAGAGTTGAAGGAATGTCTTATTCGAAAGGAACAATTGAAATGAATATACCTGTAGTTGTCAATTCGAAAAGAACGATTATTGGGAAAAAGGGAGGAGTTTTAAAAGATATTCCACCTGAGCAAATGGTTTCAAAACTGATTAAAGCTCTCTTACTAAATACTGGTATTAAACCTGAAGATGTTTCCGATGTTATTCTCGGAAATGTTGTAGGACCTGGTGGGAATTTGGCGAGACTCTCTGCCTTGACAGCTGGGCTTCCACTAGTGGTTCCAGGATTAACCGTTGACCGTCAGTGCGGTTCAGGTCTTGAAGCGATTAATCTTGCTTGTCGACTTATTCAAGCAGGAGCAGGAGAGATTTACTTGGCAGGTGGGGTAGAGAGCACAAGTTTGTCGACTTTTCCAAAGCGAGCTCGTTTTTCGCCGGATTCAATCGGAGACCCTGACATGGGAATCGGTGCTGAAAATGTAGCAGAAAAATATGGAGTAACTAGAGATGAACAAGATACCTTCGCAGCGTTAAGTTATGAGAGAGCGTATGACTCTTTACATAAAAATCGATTTGTTAGTGAACAGATTTCAATTGTTCCTTTTGACCGAGATGAAGCATTAAAACCAGGTATGAATTATCAAAAACTCATTCAACGAGCACGACCTATTTTCATAGAAACAGGTACTGTAACAGCCGCAAATTCGTGTGGGCTCAATGATGGTGCTGCGTTATCGCTCATTCTTTCTGAAAAAAAAGCAAAAGAACTTGGACTTTCGATACAGCTGAAATTTAAAGATGCAGTTACAGTAGGTGTCGATCCGAATACGCCTGGTATTGGACCAGTTCTAGCAGTGAAAAGACTCCTTTTACAATCTCAATTAACTATGGACGAGATTGATATTGTCGAATTAAATGAAGCTTTCTCAGCCCAAGTTGTGGCTTCTGCAAAATCACTTCAAATCCCTTATGAAAGACTTAATAAAGGTGGGGGAGCAATTGCTTATGGTCATCCATATGGAGCTTCTGGAGCAATTCTTGTTACTCGACTTTATTCTGAAATGAAGTCTATTCAATGTCGCTATGGTATTGCCACAATCGGGATAGGTGGCGGACTTGGAATAGCAACCTTATTTGAAAAATATATGGAGGAAGAATGAAATGGATTACTATTCCTATGAAGGATTTACAACCACTCCCTTTAAAGTAGCAGTCACCAGAGAAATGATTGCTGATTATGCACGTTCAATCGAAGAAACCGAATCGCTTTTTTTCAATTACAAAGAAGCTATTAATAAAGGGTACGCCGATATTCCAGCACCACCCTGCATGCCTATGATTTTTTGGCAATATATTAAAGTACCTTGGATGAATGGAGGTGACTCTTTTATTCATAAATATCAATCGATTAACTATAGTGAACCAGTGATGGCGGGCCAAACTTATACGTGTATGATCACGTTAAAGTCGGTTAAATCCAAACGCTCATTCCTTATTTTGGATAATGAACTAGTTGGTGAAAATGAAAGAGGTAAAGTCATCTTCACTTCAAACTCTACACTAATTGGGGAGATGAAAAAGTGAATACGTTATTTGCTTTAGAAGTTGGTCATTCACTCGAGACGATCTCAATCAAAAACGTTCCTTCAATTTGGATTACAAGATATGCAGAAGTTTCAAAAGATTTCAATCCAATACATGTAGACCAAGATGCTGCACAACAAAAGGGATTTGATCAGCCCATCGTTCATGGAATGCTCACTATGGGTTTCACAGGTCGAATACTGTCGTCTTATATGAATGCCCACTTACTGATACAACAAATGAATGTCATGTTTCTTGCACCTCTGCAGGTTGGAGACGGAGTGGAATTAACAGGCGTTGTCAAAGAGAAATGTGTTGCTGAAGTTAAGGTAGAAGTAACAGGTATGAGCAGTAGTGGACATAGAGTGATTCGAGGTGAGATAGTAGTTAAGAATAGAAAAATAAACTCATAGAATATTAATTCAATCGTTTCATGACATATTAGAATGGAAAAGAAACCAAAACATGTTATGATGGTTACGAACAATTGAATAGTAATATCTTCCACTAGGGGGACCTTTCTATAAGTAAATAGAAATTATTTACTTACTAATAAAGGTTGAGATTAAAGTAATACTTTAAGACCCTTAGAACCTGATCTGGTTTACACCAGCGTAGGAAAGTGGAGTTGCGGAGCAATACGTTTCTACCTATTTTTCCGATACAACCACTTTCTTATGATTGTTAAGAAAGTGGTTTTTTATATGCAAAAATATGTGAAAGTATATATTTTTAAGAGTATTTTCTTAATTCGAGCTAGTGTGGAGCTTTACGCTTTTCTTATAAATCAGGGATAGGTTACTATTCGAGTAAAATTATTGAGGAGGAAGTATTCATGACATTTTCTAAGCTTTTAAGAGAGGAATCCGATTACATTTGGGAAGCAAGCTTTCATCATCCGTTTGTAACAGGAATTGGGGATGGTACATTGTCTTTAGAAAGTTTCAGGTATTACGTCATGCAGGATTCTTATTATTTGTCCCATTTTGCAAGGGTTCAAGCTTTAGGTGCTGCAAGGGCAAAGGATCTTGACACTACAAGTAGATTAGCATCTCATGCACAGGGAACATATGAAGCAGAATTGTCTTTACATCGAAACTTTTCACGTCGTCTTGGAATTACTGAAGCAGAACAAGCAAACTTCAAGCCGTCACCTACTGCTTATGCATATACATCCCATATGTATCGTGTGGCATATCAAGGACATTTAGGTGATATTATCGCAGCAATATTACCATGCTACTGGCTTTACTATGAAATTGGGGAGAAACTGCAGACGTGTTCCCCTAAAGAACCAATTTACCAAGAATGGATTGCAGCATATGGTGGAGAAGGTTTTAGAACATTAGTCGAGGAACAAATTAATAGACTAGACAAGATTGCCGAAAAGCTAACAGAAGATGACCGTGAGCAAATGAAAGAACATTTTATCATTAGTAGTCATTACGAATATTCATTTTGGGAAATGGCTTACAATTTAGAGGAATGGCCGGTCCGAAAAGGAGCATTAAAATTCACATAGAAAATCATAGAAAATGAATTAATATTTTGTAACAGTCTCATACAATTGAATATAAATACACTAGGGGAGTCTTTAAAGACTGAGATGGAGAAAGTCCAGACCCTTTGAACCTGATCTAATTAGAACTGGCGTAGGGAAGTGGAAATGTAGTTATAGTCTATACATATAATAACAAACCACTCCAACGCCGGGGTGGTTTTTTGATTTCTGGAATTATAGATATTAAGGGTATCATCTTTGCTTTCAAAAATGAGGAGGATAGTTGGAATGAAAAATGCAGAATTACATGTCATATCCACTGGGAAACAGGAACCTCAGAAATTAGCGGAAATTGTAGGTCAGATCCATCCATATATCGATGCCATTCATATTCGTGAAAAGGCTAAAACGGCCAATGAGATTTACGAAATAGTGAATTTATTAACAGACCAGAAAGTGCCTCTTTCTAAAATAATAATCAATGATCGAGTAGATGTTGCCTTTGCTTCAAAAGTAGCAGGAGCCCAACTAGCCTATCATTCTTTACCTGTAGAAATTGTTAAAAAACAGTTTACAAGCTTGAGAGTTGGATGTTCTGTGCATTCAATTGACGAGGGTCTAACTGCACAAGAACTAGGAGCAGATTATGTTATTTTCGGACATATTTTTCCCACACAATCGAAGCCAGGATTAGTATCTAAGGGTTTAAATCAATTAGAACTCGTAGCTCATCATGTTTTGATACCAGTATTAGCAATAGGTGGTATAAAACCTACAAATATTAGAGGAGTCATCGATGCAGGTGCACAGGGAATTGCTGTGATGTCTGGGGTCTTAGAAGCAGAAAATCCTTTAGCAGCAGTAAAAGAATATTATCAAAATCTATCTACTTAACAACTGAATTGTACTTAAATATTTTTATGGGAGAAGGGGATTTTTGATGAGATATGTTTATGATGCAATCGTAGTAGGAGGCGGAGTAATCGGGGGAGCCATTGCGTATAACCTTGCAAAACGAGGGGGTAAAGTCCTTTTGCTGGAAAAAGAACGACTTGCTAGTAAAGCCTCTGGAGCTGCTGCTGGGATGCTGGGTGCTCAAGCAGAAATGGATGGACAAGGATCACTTTTTCAATTAGCTAGAAAAAGTAGAGCGATGTTTACCCAACTAGCTGGCGAGATAAAAGAGACGAGTGGAATAGATATAGAACTTATAAATAAAGGCATGTTGAAGGTTGCCTTAAACGAACAGCAACAGCAGGAATATAAGCGAGTCATTGCTATCCAACGACAAAGTGGAGAGCAAGCCGATTGGATGACAGGTAAAGAGGTAAGAAGGAAAGAGCCAGTATTGTCTGATGCGATTACAGGAGCAATGCATCTTGAAAAAGATGGGCAAGTAGAAGCTACTCAGTTAACTTTAGGGTTTTTAAAGTCTGCAGCAGCACGTGGTGTAGTAATAAAGGAATTCGTGGAAGTATATTACTTTCAGCTGTCAAAAGGGAAGGTCTCGGGTGTTGTAACGAATGAAGGAAATTTTAATAGTGAAAATGTCATTGTTGCAGGTGGTGCTTGGAGTAGGAAGTTACTTTCAAAAACAGGCTTACAGCTAGATACCTATCCTGTGAAGGGTGAATGTTTTTCTGTTGTTACACATAGTCAAATACTAACGACTACAGTATTTTCGCATGGTTGCTACCTTGTCCCTAAGAAGGGGGGAAGAATCATTGTCGGTGCAACTTTAAAGCCAAGAACATTTTGCAAAAAAGTTACGGTAGAGGGAATATCCATACTGATGGAACAAGCAAAAAAACTGATGCCGTCCATTGTTGAAGCAGAATGGGAGCGGGCATGGGCTGGCATTCGACCGCAAACCGCTGATGGGCTTCCGTACTTAGGAGAACACCCTATATACAAAGGTTTATTTATTGCAACAGGGCATTTTAGAAATGGAATATTACTTTCTCCTATAACTGGTGAGGTTATCGCCGACTTGGTTGAAGGTAAACCAACATCACTAAATTTGGAACCTTTTCGGGTAGATCGTTTGGTCAGGCAATTAACATAAAAAAGGAGTGAAGCAAATGGAATTAGTGATTAACGGGAACAAAATAGAAGTCCCAAATACGGTGGAAACAGTAGCTAACCTTTTGCAGCACTTCGAATTACAACAAAAGGTAGTTATCGTTGAATGGAATGAAATGATATTGGAAAAAACATCACACCAAGAAACCGAACTTAGTAATGGGGATAAAGTTGAGTTAGTACATTTTGTAGGAGGCGGATGATGATGTTAAAGATTGGATCATATGAATTCACGTCAAGGTTATTATTGGGCACTGGAAAATATCCTGATTTTGATATTCAAAAAGAAGCAGTAGCTGTTTCAGGAGCAGAGATATTAACGTTCTCCGTTCGTAGAATGAATATATTTGAATCAAGTCTACCTAATTTTTTAGAAAAATTAGACCTAAAAAAGTACATTTTACTGCCAAATACGGCAGGTGCAAAGACAGCAATAGAAGCGGTTCGAATTGCTAAATTAGCTAAAGCTTCTGGTCTTTGTGACATGATTAAAGTTGAAGTAATTGGATGCCAAAAAACGTTATTGCCTGATCCTATAGAAACATTAAAGGCTTCAGAAGAACTGTTAAAAGAGGGATTTACCGTTTTACCCTATACATCAGACGATGTTCTATTAGCTAAACGATTAGAAGAATTAGGCTGTCACGCCATTATGCCAGGTGCATCACCCATTGGTTCTGGTCAAGGGATCATTAATCCATTAAACCTTAGCTTTATTATCGAACAGGCAAAAGTGCCTGTAATAATTGATGCTGGTATTGGGACGCCTTCTGACGCAGCCGTCGCGATGGAGTTAGGTGCCGACGGTGTATTACTTAATACTGCTGTTTCAGGAGCAAATGATCCAGTGAAAATGGCATTGGCCATGAAGCTAGCGATTGAAGCGGGACGATTAGGATTTGAAGCAGGTCGTATTCCGAAAAAGCGATATGCGACAGCTAGTAGCCCTTCGGAAGGGATGAGCTTTAGTTGAATGAACGTTATTCACGACAAAAACTATTCGCTCCAATAGGGTCACAAGGACAATCGAAATTAAGAAAAAAACATGTATTAGTGATTGGTGCAGGAGCACTTGGAACGGGGAGTGCCGAAGTGCTTGTTCGTGCAGGGATAGGGAAGTTGACTATTGTGGATCGAGACTACGTGGAATGGAGTAATCTCCAACGTCAACAGCTCTATACCGAAAGGGATGCGAATCATCGAATTCCAAAAGCCATCGCAGCGAAAGAACACTTAACGCTCATAAATTCGGAGGTAGACATTGAGTGCCATGTGATGGATGTTTCTGTAGAGGAAATGTTACAGCTTGTTAAAGACGTGGATCTAATCATGGATGCAACTGATAATTTTGATATCCGGATGATTATAAATGATATTTCCCAGAAGTTTCAGATTCCCTGGATATATGGTGCGTGTGTTGGAAGTTATGGAATTACCTATACTGTACTTCCAGGAGAAACTCCTTGTTTAAATTGTTTGCTAGAAACTGTGCCAATGGGTGGGGTTACTTGTGATACCGTCGGAATTATTAGTCCTACTGTTCAAATGGTCGTTTCTTATCAAACTACAGAAGCCTTAAAACTTTTGATTGAAGATTATTATGCATTAAGAAAAAAACTTGTTTCATTTGATCTCTGGAAAAATCAATATGCAGGTATTAACGTAGACAAAATTAAGAAAGAAAGTTGTTTATCTTGCGGTTCAAATCCTACGTATCCGTATTTAGCTTTTTCAAACCAAATAAAAACCGCCGTATTATGTGGAAGAGATACCGTTCAAATAAGACCTCCTGAAACAATGGATAGAAATTTAGAAAGTTTGGCTAAGGTTCTTTCAGAACAAGGAGGGAAGATTTCACAAAATCCGTACTTACTTTCTTTTTCAATTGGTGATCATCGCCTGGTTATTTTTAAAGATGGACGGGTATTAATCCACGGAACAAAAGACATTGCTGAAGCTAGAACTTTATATCATCGCTACTTGGGTTGAGACTTAAGACCAAATGCCGTTAAAAATAGGCATGCTGAGTAATGCTGGTGTAACCATACCGATTGTGGGGATTGAAGGGTATGTAAATCGAGAGTAGACGTAGTAATTAATAATCGTGCTGATGGGTGTTGCAATCAAATGATGGATCATCCAGCAGTTTCTCCTAAAATAGCAGTACATGATTTACTGAGTAAATGATTTAGTTTCTTTCAAATTTATAAACATTTCTGTAATGTAATCATTATTTCACTAGAGTTTGCATATGAAGAAATATGGTCCCAATAAGCAGATGATGAATTCACCATTTTATCGCCTGATGTTTGCATGAATCGAACTCTTTTTCCGGGACTAAATTTGTTTGAAATAGGGTGGGGGAAGCGAAACCGATTATTGGAGTTACCTCTTATATGGAGCTTGATGGAGACCATTATATGATATCTATTGATTCTGCGAATGTTATATTGCAGGCGGGAGGCATACCATTGATGCTGCCTAATTTAGAGGATATCCGTGATGTTGAGGAAATTGCCGCATCAATCGATGGTCTTTTTCTTACAGGTGGTTATGATATTGATCCAACTCTTTTTGGTGAAGAGCCACAACCGTATTTAGGAGTCATTGTTCCAACTCGTGATGCTTTTGAATTAATGCTCATTCGGAGATTTTTATCACTCGACAAACCAATATTAGGTGTCTGTCGGGGGTGCCAGATACTTAATATTGCTGTAGGTGGTGATATGTATCAAGATATAGGGTCTCAAATAAAGCATGATATTCTTCAACATAAGCAGATTGCACCCAAATCACATGGTTCACATTTTGTCGATGTGGCTGGTGGGACGCTGTTACAACTAGTAACAGGTTCCAATCGTTTTAAGGTCAACAGTCGCCATCACCAGGCCAATCGAAACGTTCCATCACCTTTTCGCGTGAGCGGTTATGCGAGTGATGGGGTCATTGAGGCGATTGAAAGTGAGGAGCATTCGTTTGTATTAGGTGTTCAGTGGCATCCTGAAAATATGGCCATTACTAATGATGACCCTTCCTTGAAGATTTTCGAAAAATTTGTTCTAGCATGTAAAAAACTCTAGTCATTTACCCACTATTGCATAAAAAACGAGCACCCTCAAGTATGGTTACAATATACTGAGGGTGTTTTTTATTTTGTTATGGAATTGATATTTTTTACTCCAATGGAGACATTATTAATCGAACCTACACACTTAAGAAGGACCATTTCCAGATGAATATACTTCTTCAAACGGCTGAACGATGACAAATCCTTCACCTTTGAATTCCATTTGAATTGATTCCCCACTTCCACGACCTAATAAATTTCTAAAGCTCACATCTGTTTTGAATTCTGGGGTTAAATGACCGGACCATGCGACAGTTGCGTTCGGATCAGTGATAACTGATTCCCCAGGACGGACAATAAGGGTCAAAGGCTCATAATGGCAGGTAATTGCTACTCTACCTTTCCCTGTTAAATTCACATTAAATAATCCGCCGGACATCATTCCCGCTACTTTCTTCATAAGTTTAATATCCCATTTAATGCCGGGTTCAAAAGCGAGTAGGTCATTCCCATTCACTGTAATCGACTCATTGTTTAACTCGAAAATCGTGATTTTTTTACCTTGATCAGCTAAATACAGTCTCCCGTTTCCTTGTGCTTTCATAAGAGAAGCACCTTCACCCGTTAACGCTTTTTTAAACATTTGACTAACGCCATGTTCCAGTATTTTTTCCCGTTCAAATTTAATCTGTCCAGTGTACGAAATCATCGATCCCGTCTTGGCCCAGACTAGCCCTGATAAGTTTACTTCCAGGATTCGTTCCGTTTCTAATTCGAAATAATCATTGTCGTTGTCATTTTGCTTAGTTTGTCTAACAAATTCCTCAATCGAATATTTACCCATCTCATCAAGTCCCCATTCCTTATGAATTGACTATACATACGAAATGATTGGCATTAAAGTTTCATAGTCGCATCTACAAAAAGTGAATTCTAGCGACGATAGCCGTGGGAATGATGTTAAGCGTTGGTACTTTTTAAAGTGCACACTGAGTGCAACCTTGAAGGCGATCAACTTATTAGCAAATTCTCTGGAGTTCGGCTAACCATTTACCGTTTGGTTTTCTTCGCTTGTTGCTCCCAAATTTTCAGGTGAGGGTATGGATCGAATGCCCATTCTGTCCGTCCATTATATTTGTACATGCCATAATGGAGATGAGGGGGGAATCGACCAGAAGTTCCTTTTTTACCGTATCCAGTACTGCCAACATAACCAATAATAGTTCCTAATTCTACAATATCTCCTTCTTTAATATCCTTGTTAAAATAAGCTAAATGAGCGTAATAGTGGTAGGTATTTTGTATATCTCGAATGCCTACTCGCCAACCTCCAAATTCATTCCATCCCATTACTTCAATTACTCCATAAGACGTCGATTTTACAGGAACGCTATAATCAGCGTACAAATCAGTTCCTTCATGTATTCGTCGACCTCCCCAGCCTCTGTTGGCTCCCCATGTTCCGTTATAACTATAATTATGATTTAACGGTATTGGAAAAACATGTTCACCTAAATCCAGTGTGTTGAAGTGTTTATATAAATTAGCTATCGTCATGATTTGATTAACGGTTTTTTCGCTCTTATAATAATTCCATAAGGCCATTTTAAAACCTTCTTCAGATTGTCCGTAATTACCTAAGTAAATAGCTAATGTATAAAGCACATCTACATCATGATTCGGGTCCGCCAGCCCGTCTGCATTACCGTCTAGTCCTTGACCCCCAAAATAAGCTATGGATTCGGGTGATGTATCTTCCTTATTAGGATTGAGCGAACCCGACCAGTAATCTTTGGAAAATTGAATGGAAATAATGCTATCCTTTTTAGGGATATCATTTCGTACTTGTTGAATATTACGTTCAAACTGATCTACCGCGGCTAAATAGTACCAAGGGACCATTAAGTTCTCGAATTTCAAATAATAAGACATTCGTTCTTCCATACGTTGCTCATTTGTTGGTGGTTCTTTTGCTGAAACGACCGTGAAAAAAAGAAAGCACAATGTAATTACATAGAGTGTAAAAAGAAAAACCTGCTTCAACTCAAAAACCTCCTTTTTGGTTTATTCTTTAGAATATCCTAATTTAAATAATTCATTACTTTATGTCATTTTTAATTGTTTCAAATGAATTATAAAATGTACCATACATAAAAAGATTTAAAAGGTCCCAATCTAAAGGAAACAAATTAAGGAGGAATTAGATGAAAAAATTATGGATGGTAGCAACAATCTTTCTCATAAGTTTTACATTAATGGGCTGTGGTACAAGAGAGGCAACAAATGATACTGTCAACGATAATACAGTAAATGAGACAACGAACGATAACGTTGAAACTGAAAGTAATATGGGTGGAGATGAGTCACTATTAGAATTGGCGGATGAAGCTGCGGATAAAGTCGTAGAGTTAGATGAAGTAGATAGCGCGACGGTCATTATTACAAATAATAACGCTTATGTAGGAGCGGTCTTAGAAAATGAAACAGAAGACATGGACCAGATTCAGGCAAAGATTAAAGAACAAGTAGAAGCGACGAACGCAAACGTTAATAATGTATATGTTTCAGTAAATCCTGATTTTGTAGAACGAATGACTGACTATGGCAATAAAATTGATGAAGGTAAACCTGTTGCAGGTCTATTTGAAGAATTTAATGAAACCGTTCAAAGAATATTCCCTGAAGCCAGTTAAGAGCTAATTGGAAAATAAATTAAATTAATATAAAACGTATAGAAGTCCAACAGCCAAAAGGTTGTTGGACTTTTTTGACCAATTCTTTCGTTATTAAAAAATTGTGAAAATTACCGAATCATCTGTATTATTAACTTAAACCAGTAAGTTCATTAAACTAAAGTTTATGTAATATTTAGTCTCGGTGACATCATTTATTATAAGTAGAAGTAATAACTTCATTTAAGTGCATCATAAAGAATATGGATTACCTTAACACAAACAGAAAGGATGTATAACATGGTTGTCTTTGAACAAGAGAAATTAGAAATTTGGATTCAAAAATATCCACTTCTAAGTAAAATCACTAAGTTAGAAACAGTTGTTTGGTTGAATCCGCATCTAAAAAAAATGAGTGAGATATCCTCACTTCCAGTTAATAAAGAAGATATGGAAGACGCAGCTCGATTATGGCAACGCTTTGCTCCCTTTTTATCACATGCATTTCCTGAAACTAAAGTGACAGAGGGGATCATTGAATCACCATTAAGAAAAATACCTAATATGAAAACTGAGTTGAACAGTAAGTATGACGCCAACCTTAATGGTGAGCTTTATTTGAAATGTGACAACGAACTGCCAATTGCCGGATCAATAAAAGCACGAGGCGGTGTCTACGAGGTACTTCATTATGCAGAAAAATTAGCGATTGAAGAAGGTTTAGTTAGCAAAGAAGATGATTACACAGTGTTCTCTAGTGATAAATTTAAAGAGTTTTTTAGCAAGTACTCAATTGGTGTTGGTTCAACAGGAAATTTAGGGTTAAGCATTGGTATTATTGGTGCAAAACTAGGTTTTCATGTTTCTGTTTACATGTCAGCGGATGCAAAGCAGTGGAAGAAAGAATTGCTGCGTGAAAAAGGTGCTACTGTACATGAGTTCAAAGGAGATTTTAGTGAAGCGATTTTGGCAGGCAGACAACAAACCTCAGAGAATCCAAGTGGATATTTTGTCGATGATGAAAATTCTAAACTTTTATTCTTAGGCTACAGTGTTGCGGCAATGCGTTTGCAAAACCAGCTTGAAGAGGAAAATATTATAGTAAGCGAAGAACAACCTTTATTTGTTTATTTACCTTGTGGTGTAGGTGGTTCACCGGGGGGGATTGCATTCGGATTAAAGCAAATTTTTGGGGATAATGTTCATTGTTTCTTTGTAGAGCCAACCCATTCACCCTCTGTGTTAATTGGATTATTAACAGGAGAAAAAGAAAAAGTTAGTGTTCAGGATTTCGGGATAGATAATAAAACCGAAGGAGATGGATTAGCAGTAGGAAGGCCTTCAAGTTTCGCATCATCTATTAGTGAACATTTGGTAAGTGGCATTTATACATTGGAAGATGATGATTTATTTAAATTGCTGGCTTTACTTGCAGACAGTGAAGGAGTATATATAGAACCGTCTGCAACGTCTGGTCTTATCGGCCCTGGACAAATAGTAGCATCTAAATATGCACAACAAAATAAGTCGAATATGAACCAAGCAACACATATCGTGTGGGCGACGGGTGGAGCACTAGTGCCTAAAGAAGATATGTTAAGTTTTTATAAAAAAGGAAAGAGTATGATTTAATGCTTTGTTCTATTTTTCAACTAAATGTTAAGGAAAAGGTAGCTTTCTCAAATGAGAAAGCTACCTTTTTTCTTTGTAATAATCTTAGCCATTGAATGATTATTACAAAGCCCATTAGCGAATACTATGAGCAATAAATTTGGAACATCAATTATTACAATAACTATCAATTTAAATGGATAAAGCCGAATTTAATACCTTTAATTGAAAATTAAATTTTGTGAAGAGAGGAGAACTTTCATTGCAACTTATTTTGCCGCATGCAGGTATAGTCTTGGTGATAGGTCCATCTAATAGTGGAAAATCGACTTTGTTAAAAAATATGGTCGAAAAGAAAAATATACTGTCATCTGAAATTATAAGTTCAGATGTATTTAGAGTTTTAGTAAGTGACATTGAATTTATTAATTTGTGTGACAGACAAAAAGATGAAGAAGATAACCTAACGGACGAATACAATAGCATTTCTAAAGAAGCTTTCGACGTGATGGATTCTGCGATTGAAGCAAGATGTCGTTTAAATAAATTAACGTTTGTGGATGCAACTCACCTTCACTGTGATGGTCGCAAACGATATATTTCTCTAGCTAGAAAAAACAATGTTCAAATTGTATCAATTGTTCTCGAAATACCTGAAGAAAAACTGTTAATAAGAGATAGGCAACGAAAGAATCCTCGAGGAGAGAGGAGAATCAAAGAACAGTACCAAATTTTCAAAAGAGAAAAGAGTTTGATAATAAAAGAAGAATACGACTCCATTCATTTAGTTAAGGAAACAAAAAATCTTGAATTTATCAGACTTACAAACCCTATTATAAAAGATATACAGCAAGGAATAGATGTTATCGGTGATATTCATGGTTGCTATGAGGAACTAATTCTTATGCTCGAAAAATTAGGATATAAAAAAAATGAAACAGGTCTTTATATTCATCCGGATGGCAGAAAGTTTGTTTCCATTGGCGATGTCATGAGCAGAGGACCTCATTCTCTTAAAACGATGATTTTATTCTACGAACATGTTCAAATGGATCTTGCTTATATGATTGATAGCAACCACGGTTGGAAAATTGCAAGATGGTTGGATGGAAGAACTGTAACATTAAAGCATGGTGATGAAAGAGTGGAAGAAGAATTTAAAGTATTTGAAAAAGAATCTGGAGCTGTAAAAGCACTTGAATTAAAACACAAGTTGAAGGAATTTTTTCTTTCTGCACCTTCTCACTATGTATTTATGAAGAACGGTATACAGTCATTAATTTGCACGCATGCCGGTATTAAAGACGATTTTATCGGAAAGCAATCGCAAGCTATTAGTGACTTCTGTCGCTTTGGAGATACAGATGGATTTGATGAAACGGGAAAGCCTGTGCGAAAGGATTGGTTTATTTCACATAATAAAAGTTCGTTGATTGTTTGGGGGCATGATCCAAAACCACGTCCTTTATTGGTTAATAATACTATCAACATCGATCAGGGAGTTGTCTTTGGAGGGGCACTTACCGTCTATCGTTATCCAGAAGAAGAATTTGTTTCAGTTAAATCCAAGAAAGATTACTCAGGAAGTATTGATAATCCTTTGGAAAGAAAAAGTTCTCAAGTTTATCCTTAGTTTGTAAATAATTTAAATTTGATATGTATTTAAGAGGTGATTTGCTGGAAATAAATAGCATTATTTTTATTTGAATGTCCTTTGTTTAAAAAAGTTACAAGCTATTAGTCATAAAATTTAACGGATAGGTTTCATTAAATCGGGAAGAATAATTCTTGTACGATTTACAAAATTGAAGGAGGAATTGTTATGTCTTGGAATACCCCGAAACCAGATGATCGATCTGATAATGCAGAAAAGCTTAAGGAAATGAAAAAGAATACAGTTGATAATATGGAGGCAGCAGAAGAAGCAATGCACTTTGCTGATGGTAAAGAACTTGAAGATATCAAACAGAAAAATGCACGCCGTAAAGAAAGCATTGAAGGATTCCAAAAAGAAATAGAAGATGAAATAGTACATCAAAAAGGATATACCCAAAATTAATAACAGCACTGTGTAATGTGAAATTCATAATAGGTGGTAAAAAGATGGGGAAATAATCTCTCCATCTTTTTACCCGTTTATAAGGTTTTAAATAATAGAAAAAAGAAACCCCGATTCCATTGGGGTTTCTTAAATTATCTTTATTAACTTGATTTTTTTCCGAGATAAGCTTCTACAATCCGTGTATCTTCTAACAAGTCTGTAGCTAGTCCATTAATTATTATTTTTCCGGTTTCCATAACGTAACCATAGTCAGCTACTTTTAGCGCTTGTTTTGCATTTTGTTCGACAAGAAGGACGGTCGTGCCGGTTTCTTTTATTTCTCGTATCATTTTGAAAATATCAGCCACGATTAAAGGTGCCAATCCCATGGAGGGTTCATCTAGCAATAATAGTTTGGGCTTTGATAGTAATGCTCGTGCAATAGCGAGCATTTGTTGTTGGCCACCTGATAGGGTACCACCAAGCTGTTCTTTTCGTTCTTTTAAAATTGGAAATCGTGCCATTACTTCTTCAATATCTTTTTTTATGTCTTTATCGTTTCGATGGTAGGCACCCATTTCAAGATTTTCCAAAACGGTCATGCTTGATAATATAGCTCGACCTTCAGGGACAAGCGCAATCCCTTTTCTAAGAAGTTGATCGGGTCTCAGGCCAGTAATATCTTCCCCTAAAAACTCAATAGTTCCACGTTTTGGTTTTAATAAACCAGAAATTGTTTTCATCGTGGTCGTTTTTCCTGCACCATTTGCACCAAGAATAGTTACGACCTTACCTTGCTCTACTTCAAGACTAACGCCTTTTAGAGCTTGAATTTTTCCATAAAAAGTTTCAATTTCAGTTATTTTAAGCACTTTGTTCGTCCTCCTCTGAACCGAGGTATGCTTCAATAACATCTTTGTTGTTCTGGATTTCTTGAGGTGTTCCTTCTGCAAGTTTCTTTCCAAAGTTTAAAACAGTAATTCTGTCACAAAGTTTCATTACGAAGGGCATATCATGTTCAATTAATAATACCGTTATACCTCTTTTTTGTACTTTTTTAATTAAGTCAAACAGGTCTTCCGTTTCGGTTTCATTCATCCCGGCAGCGGGTTCATCTAACAGTAATAATTTTGGATTACTGGCTAAAGCTCTGGCAATTTCAAGTCTTCTTTGTTGTCCGTATGCTAAGTTTTCCGCTACAACTTCTGAATAACTAGATAAACCTACTAATTCTAATAAATCTGTAGCGGTTTCACGTATGAATTCTTCTTCTTTACGTTGAGACTTTGTACGAATAACACTTCTTATAACACCTGATTTAATCCGGCAGTGACCTCCAACTAAAACATTTTCTAGTACCGTCATTTGAGAGAAAAGACGTATATTTTGGAATGTTCGACAAATACCTTTATCGGTAATTTTATGTGGTTTAGTCCCTGATATTTTTTCTCCAAGAAAACTAATTTCCCCAGAAGTGGGGAGGAACATGTTCGTAATAATATTAAACATCGTCGTTTTCCCGGCACCGTTAGGACCTATTAAACCAAAAATTTCACCTTCATTTATTTTGAAAGAAACATCCGTTAAAGCGGAGATTCCGCCAAAGTTTTTAGTGATGTTATTTAATTCCAGTACCATGGTCGGACCCCCTTTTAAACTTCATTGTCTTTTTAATCCATTTCAATATTGATACATCTATGATTCCTTGAGGGCGGAATGCCATCATTAAGATAAGGATTACACCATAAATCATATATCGATATTCACTTATAAATCGCAAAGCCTCAGGCAAAACCGTCATAAATGCTGCTCCAAATATAGCTCCCCAAATTACATCACTACCACCGAACACTGCAAAGATTAGTATTTCTATTGCGCGATGATAAGCAAAATCTGCGGGACTGATATAGGCCAAAACATGGGCATATAAAGCACCAGCAAAACCCGCTAAAACGGCCCCTTGAGTAAAGGATAAAACTTTGTAATATGTAATATTAATACCCATGGACTCAGCGGCTTTTTCATCCATTTTAATGGCTGCGTAAGCTCGTCCAACACGAGATTTATTTTGTCTAGTAAAGAACCATACGAGTAAAATATTAATCCCTAATAAGATGAGAAGGACAAGTAAATAAATAAATTGATTGTTTTTTAAGCCAATCATTTCTGGATCAAAACCAATTGCTGCGAAACTTTTTAATAGTGCTCTACCCATATGGGGAATACCAGATAAGCCAATTGCACCTTGAGTTACAGATTCCCAGTTAACAAAGATTACACGAACGACTTCACCAAAACCTAGTGTAGCTATGGCCAAATAGACTCCTTGTAACCTTAGAGCAGGGATTCCAATTAAAATTCCAAAAATACCTGCAACTATTGCACCCGCAAAGATACCAATTATAATTGGTAAATCAAAGTTAATCGTTAATAGGGCAGAAGTATAAGCCCCGATTCCCATAAATCCAGCACTTCCTAAGGATAATTGACCTGAGGAAAGAGTAATATAAATGCTTATTGCTAGAATGATATTGATCATGATAAAGGATGCGACTTGTAAATAGTATGGATTTAATAGTTCTCCTAACATAAAATCACCTTCCTGCCTCAGCTGTCTTTTTACCGAAAATCCCTTGAGGTCTTAGTAACAGGATGAAGATGATTGTAATAAAGGCTACTGCGTCACGATATCCTGAATCTCCGTAAGCTACAATCCCGGTCTCAGCTACACCAAGGAGTAATCCTCCTGCCATAGCTCCTTTAACATTACCCATACCACCTAAAATGATAATGGCTAATCCCTTAAGTCCCATCGATAATCCCATTTGAGGATTAACTGAGTTAAACGCCATCCCTACTAAGATCCCTGCTATTCCACCTAATACAGATGCGATAATAACAGTAGTCGTTATTGTTCGCTTTGTATTAACTCCTAGAAGACTTGCCGTTTCTAAATTTTCTGCGGTAGCACGTAGAGCTTTACCTGCTTTGGTTTTTGAAAGCCAATAGGACAGGACTATCATTAACGCAACAGAGATAACAAATATTATTATTTGCACAAGGTAAATAGTAATTGACCCGATTTGGAATTGAATCTCAGAAAATGCATTACGGAAAGGTTGGTTACCAGCTCCGAATATATGATGTGATAGATTCTCAAGTACAATAGATACTCCAATCGTACTTATTAAGGGAGCTAGATGTGATACGCCTTGCTTTCCTCTAAGTGGACGCAATGCGATTCGTTCAAGCATGTATCCTAAAATGGCAGTGACAGCTATTGCTCCGATAAATGCAACCCAAAGTGGCATTCCAAATACACTAGTCATTAAGACACCGATAAACGCACCTATCATAAAGATTTCTCCATGTGCCATATTAATGATACCAAGTACCCCAAAAACAAGAGTGAAACCAAGGGCAACGATGGCATATATACTCCCTAGTGTTATTCCATTTATTAGTTGTTCTATTAACAAGACATCACTTCCTTTGACTATTAAATTATTTCAAATTAACGGGGTGTAAGACTCCCACCTCAAATAGAAGAGGGAAAAGTGATTTTGACTAATGAAGTGGCAAAAGTAAAATACTTTTGCCACTTAGCATAGCTTTGAACTTAACTACTAATATAATTTCTTTAAAATCGACAAACTTTACTCAAATAATTGGAACTTACCGTCTTCAATTATGAGAACCGTTGGCTCCATGACAACATCTCCATCTTTATCAAAGGAGAATTTACCAAGCAGTCCATCTAAGTCTTTTATTTCTGCAAGAGCATCGCGAAGAGCGTCTCTATCTGCTTCTCCAGCATTTTGTAAGCCTTCTGCCATGATATATAATGCATCATAAGCTTGTGCTGCAAATTGGTCTGGTTTTTTACCATATTCAGCCTCATACTTTTTAACGAACTCTTGAACTTTTGGTTCGTCTTTATCGCCAAACCAAGGAGTTGCAACAATTAAACCATCTGAAGCGGCACCGGCAATATCAATAACTTGTGGAGAGTTAAAACCATTTCCGCCAATAAAAGGTACTTCTATTCCCATTTTTCTTGCTTGGTCCATGATAACCGCGCCTTCATTATAAAGTGCTGAAGCTAAAATTAAATCTGGATTAAGCCCCTTAATTTTTGTCAGTAGTGCATTATAGTCAGATTGACCTTTTTGGAAAGTTTCAATTGTTAAAACTTCAAGGCCCATTGCTTCTGCTTCTGCTTTCATTGTGTCAAATCCAGACTTTGTAAAAAGATCGTCATTACCATAAAGGATGGCAACTTTTTTAGCATCATACTTTTCAACCGCTTTTTCCAAAGCTGCTGGTATTGCTAGAGATTCAGGTATTGAATTTCTGAATACATACTCGCCAAGTTGAGGAATTCCTGCAGCTGTAGTAGAAGTTCCCATTATTGGAATGCCGTTTAAGTCAGCTTCAGGTGCTACAACATTCATTTCAGTACTTAAAGTTGGTCCTAATATTGCGATAATTTCATCATCACTCATTAGTTTTTGAGAAACTGTTAAAGCTTGTTCTTGCTTACCAGCTGAATCTTCAATAACTAGTTCAATTTCTACATCGCCTTTTTCATTAATTTCTTCTAAAGCTAAGTTAAAACCATTCGTGATTGCTTCACCATATGCAGCACCAGGACCAGTTAAATATGAAATAACCCCAATTTTTGCTGATACAGGACCATCAGTTTTTTCGCCTGTGTCATCATTAGTTGTTTTTGTATCATTGCCACATGCTGCTAATGTAATTAGCATAAAGATAGAAATTAATAGATACGCCTTTTTACCAATTTTTCTCATTTCTCTGCCCCCAAAGTTAATAAAATGTATATATCTATCTAGTAGATGATATATATATAGTTCTATTAAATGGTATTTACTCAATAAAGTAAATAGATTTTACGGAATTATTCGATTATTTATTATTTTAAACAAACAAATTAAGTTAATAGAGATATTGAATTACTATGGAGAATTATCATATAATACTGGTTAAAAACACTATAAATAGGATTTTTACCATTAATTTCATTTTTTGTATTTAGTGAAAATACTATTCAAAATTTGTATAGGTAACAATATGGCATCCAGTGTTATTTATATTAGTTATTAAATCCATGAGTAAAAAAGCTGTATTGAGAGAAAATAACAGAAAATGAATTGGAGGTGAACTTTTTTGAATAACAATCAAAATATTCAAGGTACATTTACAAAATCAGGAACAAATATTACTGATGTCAAAAGTAAAAATGAACAATCAGGTATGACCTATAATCAAGTAAAGAATGTTCTTGCTAATACAACTGGTAACAAAGATGAAGGGAACTATAGTCAAACTGATATTGCGAATGTTAAAAAGAATAATCAATAATTCATAATTGAAATTTAAAGGATAAAAGCAGATTCTCATTGCGGGTATCTGCTTTTATCCTTTGTAGATGCTAAGATAGAACTGAAGTAAGTGAGGTGGCAGTATGAATAAAACGATTGGTATATTTGCTCATGTTGATGCGGGTAAAACCACCTTTGCTGAACAATTACTTTTCCACACAAAAAGTATTAAGCAAAGAGGTCGAGTGGATCACAAAGATTCTTTTCTTGATAGTCATGATATTGAAAGGCAAAGAGGTATTACAATATTTGCAGATCAAGCAATTTTTTCTTATAAGGATTCAACATATTATTTAATAGATAATCCAGGTCATGTGGACTTTTCTCCTGAAATGGAGCGCTCAATTCAGGTGATGGACTATGCCATAGTGATTGTTAGTGCTGTCGAAGGCATAGAAGGACATACTTCGACGATTTGGCAGTTACTTAGAAAACACAATATACCTACGTTTTTCTTTATTAATAAGACAGATCGAATAGCAGCAGATGTTGAAAGCGTTCTGCAAGAAATTCATTCAGATTTAACAGCTAATGTTTATGATATAACTGACTCTTTTCAACAAGATGATATGACGGAAGCACTCATTGAGTTCGTAGCCGAGCGAGATGAAAAGCTGTTGAACTATTATATAGAAGAAGGATATCAAAAAGATTTATGGCTAAAGGCATTAAAATTAATGATTAAAGAAAATAAAATTTTTCCATGTTCGTATGGTTCAGCCTTACAAGATATAGGTGTAATCGAATTCTTGAATAGATTCGATCAATTAACCTCTACACATTATTCAAATGAAGATGCCTTTTCTGGAAGAGTTTATAAAGTTCGTCATGACGACAAAGGGACAAGAATTACTTTTATTAAAGCCTTGAACGGTACTATAAGCGTGCGAGATGAATTAACTTATGGAAATAATGAGCATAGAAACACAGGAAAAATTACACAAATTAGAGTATATAATGGAAGTAAATATAAAATGGTTGACCATGTAAAAGCCGGGGAGTTATTTGCTGTTATCGGATTATCAAATGCATTTACGGGTGATGGTTTAGGAACTTTACACGAAAAAGCCGTGTATGAAATGATACCCACATTAAAGTCCAGAGTGGTTATAGACCCATTGGTGCATATAAAAGACGCTTTACGAAGCTTTAAGATGTTAGATGTGGAGGATCCATCATTAAATGTTAGGTGGGAAGAGCGATTACAGGAAATTCATATTCACGTGATGGGGACTATTCAATTAGAAATCTTGAAACAGCTAGTAATGGAGCGGTTTCATTTTGAAGTATCATTTGAGGAGCCTAAAATTCTATATAAAGAGACGATAGAGTCGACGACAAATGGGTATGGTCATTTTGAGCCATTGAAACATTATGCAGAGGTTCATCTAAAAATAGAACCTTCTGAGAGAAATAGTGGAATCACATTTAATAATACATGTCATGCAAATGATTTAACTGTTGGTAATCAAAACTTAGTACGACAACATCTATTTGAAAAAGCACATAACGGAATATTGACAGGTTCACCCATAACGGACGTGAAAATCACTCTATTAACAGGGCGAGCAGATAATATGCATACTTCTGGCGGTGATTTTCGAGAAGCTACATACCGAGCATTGAGACAAGGTTTAGAAAAAACGTCAAACCATTTACTTGAGCCGTTTTATTATTTCAGAGTTAAAGTAGAGCTACATCAAATGGGGAAAGTATTATCAGATATTCAAATTGCATATGGCAGTTTTGATTCACCAAAAACAGAAGGAAATAAAGCGATATTGACTGGCAAAGTTCCGGTGTCAACCTTCATGAATTACGCTGCGGAGCTTGCTTCTTATACACAAGGAAAAGGCATGCTCAATCTGGTGTTTGGTGGTTATGATCGGTGTCATAACGAAGAACAAGTAATCGAGAGAATCGCTTACAATAAAAAAGCAGATCCTGAGTATAGCTCATCGTCGGTTTTTTGTTCAAAAGGAAAAGGTTATACCGTTTCATGGGAGCAGGCAGAAGCCAAAATGCATTGTTAATATTGAGACAAAGATTAAGAAAATAGAGGTATTGTTTATGAGTGAAAAAGAAATTGATCGATTGCTTCGTATTAAGACTGCCGGTACGCTGGAAGTGTTAAATCAATCAGTTCATTATAATCGCTATGAAGCAACACCCTACATGGCATTGGATGAATTTTTTAAGAACTATGAACTAAAAAAGACAGATAGAGTTGTGGACTTTGGATGTGGCAAAGGACGTCTTCCATTTTACGTCCATCACCATGCTCAAGTATCGGTTGTCGGGGTCGAGATGAGTGGAAAGCTCTACCAAGATGCACTTGAAAATCTTGATAATTACGATCCGAAAGGGAAAAAAAGGATAGATTCTTTGTACTTTGAAAGATGCCTTGCCCAAGAGTATGAAATCGATTCAAGGGATAATGTATTTTATTTCTTCAATCCTTTTTCAGTTCAAATATTCATGAATGTTGTCGGGAATATTCTTAAATCAGTCGATCAACATAAGAGACCTATCGACTTGATTTTGTACTACCCAACGACAGAATATGTCCAGTTTCTAGAAACAAGAACAACTTTCGAATTACTGAAAGATATTACTATACCAGGCTTGTACGAACAAAATGAAAATGAACGATTTCTTGTCTTTCAGCTTCCTGAAATCGAATAATGTATGGGTTTCACGTTTCAAATATGAAGTCTTTTTATGAAAGTGATAAGATAAATTCAGACCAATTTAAGATGAAAAGAGGACAGACCCAATGGATATAATAAGTGAACTTGATGGAGCGAAAGTGATTAAACAAACGAAAAACGATACGAATAAAAACTTAAGTAGTATGTTTTTTGAAGAAAAAGACGGTTCAATAATTGAAATATCAATAACCGCCTTAGCTATTGCAAAGTATGAAGAGGATGATGAGTACTATATATTTATGTGTGATCGAGAATGGGTAATTCAAGATGACCATAAGCTAGCATCAGTTGAGGAAGCGTTACTGTGGGTGGAAAAGAATTTTGATATAACTGAAGAAGAGTGGCTTTAGAAGTTATTTTCTATGAAAACACGAAAAATATAAATTAATCTTAAAAAGTTGGTTCATACATTGAACCAACTTTTTTATTTAATTAGGAATTTCAACATGTGTACTAGTATAATATGCACTCTTTACAGCGGTATTAAAATCGAATAAAGTAGAATACAGTCGAATAATACTTAAATTGAATACAATCATCATAAGACATAGACAGCAACTTATGAATCCTAGATTCTAGTCCTAAGTTTTCATTCTTTAGTTTGTCATAAGAAAGAGGGTATTTCATGAACTTATCAATTAAAATTGTTATTGCATTGATTTTAGGCGCAATAACAGGAGTTATGCTAAATTTATTTGCACCAGATTTATTCCCTCCTTTAGATACATATATTTTTACTCCTATAGGAAAATTATTTATAAATCTAATCACTATGCTCGTTGTGCCAATTGTTTTCATCTCTATCACTTTAGGCACTGCAGGACTAGGCGATCCTAAAAAGTTAGGTCGTATTGGATTAAAAACTATTGGATTCTTTTTAGTAACTACAACTATTGCAATAGTTATCGGATTAGGTTTAGCGTTTGTTCTTGAACCAGGTAATGCAGGTACATTCAATACCGAGGGATTAGAATACAGTGGAGAAAAGGCACCACCAATCTCGGAAACTTTGTTAAACATTGTTCCAAAGAATCCAGCACAAGCATTTGCTGAAGCAAACATGTTACAAATCATTGTTTTTGCCATTTTTATTGGTTTAGCTTTAACTATGTTAGGTTCGAAAGTAGCAAGAGTGAAAGAAGTTCTTGAACAAGGAAACGAAATTATGATGTATCTAGTAAACCTTGTCATGAAATTTGCTCCGTATGGTACGTTTGCACTTCTTGCTTCTGCTATTGGGATGCAAGGTGTGGATGCAATTAAAGCAATGAGTCTTTATATGGGCGTCGTTTTACTTGCGTTGGTTATTCATGGAGGAGTTACATATGGTTCAGCAATTTGGATTTTAGCAAAAAGAAATCCATTTCAATTCTTTAAAGGTTTTGCACCTGCTATGGGTGTTGCATTTAGTACCTCTAGTAGTAATGCAACGTTACCAGTATCTATGAGTGTTGCACAAAAAAATCTTAAGGTTCCAAAGTCTATTTCTAGCTTTGTACAACCTCTAGGCGCCACTATTAATATGGATGGTACAGCCATTATGCAAGGTGTGGCAACCGTTTTTATCGCTCAAGTGTATGACGTTGAGTTAACGCTTACAGCTTTAGTGATAATTGTATTGACAGCTGTTTTAGCAAGTATTGGAACAGCAGGTGTACCAGGTGTAGGCCTAATAATGCTCGCTATGGTTTTGAGCTCAGTTAACTTACCTGTTGAAGGAATTGCCTTAATTATTGGGATTGATCGCTTGCTTGATATGGCTAGAACTGCAGTTAATATTACAGGGGATGCAGCTTGTGCCGTCATAGTAGCAGAATCTGAAGAACGTGCTAATAAAGTAAAGGCTTAAACTTCATATGTTTGATTAAAAGGAGTTGGTTCCAGAAATGGACCAACTCCTTTTTATAAAGAGACAGACGGACGCTTACAGCAGAAATGTCCTCAGCCTTCTCAGGCCAACATGATGTTTGTCACGAAGGCGTTGCAACACGATGTGGCATTCTTAGTCTTCGTTCCAATTTGCTCCTGCGGGTCTTCCGCACGCTATTCCCGATGGAAAGTTATTGGACGAGTAACCGCAGTTGCACATGTTTTTCTTGCCGTCTTTCAAAGACAATTTCAAACTGATTGCAATGTTCAAATATAGGTGGAGAAAAAAGACTTATTTTTCTACAATTTTATAGAAGGGACTTATTAGACAGCCTTTTGTTTTATGTTTTAATAATAAGTGTGTATTACTATCTTTTTTCAATCGCCATTCGTAAGTTCGCGATGACTCCAAGAAGCAATATTAACGAACAAACTATTTTTTCAAAAGGTGTTCCTAACAATTGTTGTATAAACCCAAAAGACCAAAGTACAACAAAAAACCAACATATAGCGGTTATTCCTCTTTTGTATTTGTATAGCATTTTTCCGCCAATCATTAGCGTAAATACTCCTCCAATAATAGCAATAATAGTATTGATAATAGATATTGGTAGCTGAGTAGCGAAGGATTCAGACCGTCCACCATTAACCCACGACAATGGAATAATGCCGCTTATAATAAGGATATGGATTAAGATTGTCAAAGAGTAAAAACAAATCCCCATAAATACAGCCGTTTTCATATTAATTCTTCTAAGTTTTTTTAACATACAATCACCTCACTTCTTCCCGCTATCATTATATATAATCTGATAGTATTCTATTACTTTATCTTTTGCCGTATTGCCACGTGTTCCCTCTTAACCTCACCCTCACCCATAGTTGTTATTACTTTATTAATAGTTAGATTTCGGAAAGATATCAAATATCATCAACATTATTCTTTGACTGAGCCTTCTATAAAGTAATTGTCACTGCTAACTTTTAAAAGAAGTCTTGGATATAAAGTATGCAGAAAGAGGCTGAAATGGTATCTTCGGTCGAATATCTATTTAAAAGCAGCATCAATTGTCAGATCTTTAGTAAACCAAACCTTTATCCCTCTGCACGTCCAGGTTGCAAGGGAACGAATGGAGCAAGTCCATCCTCTTTATACTTTAGACCAAGGTGCAGGTGTCTGAAGCGGACTGCTAACTTTTATGAGTCATGAAGTCTGGCATGGTGTAACATTCAGGACTTATTAATCGTAAGAATGGTTACAAGTGTCTAGCTATATTGATTGAATGTGTTAAAGAACCGATTCAATCTTAATGAAACCTAATGAGTTTGATAGACTGAAATTAAGTAAAAGATAAAGTGTATATCGAAACGATAATTAAAAGATAAAGAGAGTTTGAGGACGTTGTAGTTAACTTACTTGACAACTATAAGTTACAAAAATATAATTACTTACATAAAGTAACCTTAAGGGAAAAGAAACTTTGTTAGTTTTAGTTTTTTATTGAGATTTCAAAAAGGGGATATTAATATGAGTAAAGTACAAACTGTTTCAAAACAAGCTCTTGCAGTATTAGAGGATAAAATTCAATTAATTCATTCAAGTCAAGGTTCTATATATTTGGTTGGGCCAATAAATCTACCCCTTAATTTGTTCGGGGAAACCGTCGTATTTCAATGGTATTGTTGGTTGCAAACGAAAGAAGAAAAAGAAGATATTCATCAAATCATCGACAAACTATCTTCTGCAAACCTAGCAGAATTTCAACAATCAAGTGTTCTCGTTTATGGTGATTTCGAACATGAAGAAGACGCCCTAATGAGAATGCATTCAATCTGTCATACCGGGGATATTTTCGGAAGTAAGAGATGTGACTGTGGCTATCAACTCAAAGAGTCAATGCAAATGATTGTGGACCATGGAGCAGGTGCTCTAATTTATTTAGCTAACCATGAAGGCAGAGGAATAGGTTTATTTAGTAAAGCAATGGCTTATATTCTTCAAGAGAATGGTTATGACACAGTAGAAGCGAACGAAGGTCTTGGTTTTGTTGATGACTCTCGTAACTATGATGATGCCATTCAAGTTTTAAAAACATTACGTTCGAAGCCAGTAACGCTGTTAACGAACAATCCTAAAAAAGTAGCCGCACTAATTGACGCTGGCCTCCCAATTTCAGGACGTACACCTTTGTGGGGAGATGTCTCGGAATTTAACGAGGCATACTTGCAAACTAAAATTAAGCGCTCTGGGCATCTAGAGGTAAAAGATGAAGGGACTTGTCCAAATGACTAACCACGAATTTTATATGGATTTAGCTATAAAAAATGCGCAAGCGATGAAAGGGCAAACAGACCCGAACCCTCTTGTAGGATCTGTTATTGTCACCGAAAATCGAATTGTTGGAGTGGGTGCTCATTTGAAAACTGGAGAACCACATGCAGAAATTCATGCAATTCGTATGGCAGGAGAGAACGCACGAGGTGGAACGATTTACGTGACACTTGAACCTTGCTCTCATCATGGGCGAACAGGTCCATGTGCAGTAGCCATTGTGGAAGCGGGAATAACAAAAGTAATCATAGCCACTCTTGACCCAAACCCAGTAGTATCAGGTAACGGCGTGAAAATCCTTGAAGAAGCAGGGATTGAAGTGATTGTTGGTGTTCTTGAAGAAACATCTAAAAAAATGAATGAAGTGTTTAATAAGTTCATTGTGAAAAAGACACCTTTCGTTACATTAAAAGCAGGAATTACATTAGACGGTAAAATTGCAACACATTCGTCTAATAGTAAGTGGATTACATCTGAAGAAGCTAGACATGATGTCCATCAGCTACGAAATGAGCATATGGCAATTTTAGTTGGAGTGAACACTGTGATTGCTGACAATCCAGAGTTAACAACTAGAATTGCAAACGGCCGTAACCCAGTTCGTATTATTTTAGATTCTACGCTAAAAATACCACTAGATCGTAAGGTCATTACAGACAAATTGGCTGACACATGGATTTTTACTAGCGAGAACTTCGACATAGAAAAAAAGTCGTTGTTAGAAAGCATGAGTATTTCTGTATTTCCAACTTCTGGTTCGAAGCATGTAAACCCAAAAGAAGTGATGCGGATTTTGGGTGAAAAAGGAATTTCATCTTTATTAATTGAAGGTGGAGGCACGATTAATGCAGCCTTTTTAGAAAATAAACTAATCGATAAAGCGATTATTTATATTGCACCAAAACTAATCGGAGGGCAACAAGCACCTACATTTTTAGAAGGATCAGGAATCGATAAAATGGCAGACGCGGTTGACTTACTGGATGCAGATATCATCAAAATCGGCAAAGATTTTAAGTTTGTCGGCTATCCAAGTTACAAAATATGATTAAGCAATTGAGGGATACTAGTATGAAATTTGGTTTTGATATCGACGATACACTGATTAGTCTAAGAGAACATGCCTTCCATATTTATAATAAAAACTTGAACAAAACCATCCCTATTGATGTTTTTCATGAAATAAAAAAAGTTGAAATTCATGAAGCATTTGGTCTTACGGCAGAGCAGGGTTTTAACATGTGGAACAGCTCCCTAGAAGAGATTTACTACACATCCTGCCCTCCTTATCCAGATGCGGTAGAAACATTGGTAGAACTAAGTAAGCAAGGGCATGAAATTTACTATATAACAGCTAGGCCTAGCGAGCATGGAGAACGTACGAAACAATGGTTGATAGAACAAGGTTTTCCTGTACAAGCAGAGAAATTTTTCTGTGGCATGAAAGATCAGGACAAGGTAAAAATCATTCAAGAGTTAAAGTTGGATTATTACTTTGATGACAAGCCAGATGTTTTGAACACACTTTCGAATGATTTGTTGAAAGTGTATGTTATGAATCAGTCGTATAATCAACATTTGACGATTCCAAGAATTACTAATTGGTCAGAGCTGAAAGAAATTATTAACAAATAAGATTTGATTGAATACTTCATTTTGTAGCTCATCAATTGGTTTGAATAATCTCATTTTACGAAACCGAGTATGTCATTGGTCAGAAAATGGTACAATACTTGTTAAAGGATTATTCTGTTCCATGCATGAATGTTTTCTTGTCCACAAATGGATTTTTATATAAAAGGAGATTGAATCAATTGACTAATAAAGTACAAAATGAATTGCCGGAAAATTACAATGAATTAAAAAAAGCTGCGAATCGAACGTCTAGTTGGAGAACGCGTTTTGATGCAGTAGAAGAGCTAGGTCAGTATAAGCATAGTAAAGTTATTGATGTTTTAACGACAAGAATGACTAAAGACCCGGTGTTTAAAGTGCAAGAGGCTGCTTATCGTCAGCTTAAAGGCTTAGGAGAGGATGTTCAACAACCTAAGCAAACAAAATTCGACATCATAAAAGGGACCTCTAAAATCTTGCTTCGTATTAAAAAGAGTTTGCCAGCAGATCATTCTTTTAAAGAGTTCGAAGAGAAATTTAAGAAAATGAGACTCGACGTATATGATGCTTACGAAGGTGAAAAAGGAGCAGGCTTTGATAAGTGGTTAGAAAATGAATGGGCTTCTTTGTTGAAAAAATAAGAAAATAAACATAAAAACTGATTGCAGCTTTCTGCAATCGGTTTTTTAGTTCTTAATTCATGGTGTTACCACGGATTCCATAACAGTTAATGTAAGATCAGCGGTATTCATCTTTACACTAGCTCCAATAGGAATAGCTGCCTTAAAGAGACCATGTGCTGATGATATATTGCTCATTAAAGGTTTTCCTAATGGTACTAGAAATTCATCGATGAGTGCATTGTATGTAACGCCGTAAGCAGGTTCGCAACTCGTGCATTCCCCCATTAGTATGCCAATGCAGTCGTCGAATTTACCGGCTAATTTCAAGTGACTTAAATAGCGATACACGGTGTTGATTGGTTCATGAGTTTCTTCAAGAAACAAGATTTTTCCTTCGGTATTAATTTCAAAAGAAGTGCCTAACGTGCCAACGAAAGAAGTAAGGTTTCCCCCAACAATAGGACCCGTTACATCTCCAGATACTTTGTTTACAAAGGGCATGCCAGGAGGGTTAGTAATTTCCCAAGGTGCCGCTATAGCAGAAGTAGCAGCAAAGAATTGATTAAAGTTATAAGCAGGCGTTCGGTTATTGAAATCAAGCAATAGTAAACTTTGAAATGTTATTAAATCTGAGTATTCATACAACGAATTTAGTAACACAGTTATATCACTGTAACCTGAAATAATTTTCGGGTTTTGAGTAATTACAGAGAAATTGAGGAATGGAAGGATACCGGCGACTCCAGTTCCTCCTCTAGTTGGTAAGATGCAGTTGACTTCTTTATTTTCAAACATAGCCATCAAATCAGATGCCCTCTCTTGAGGGGTACCTGCTAGGAACCCATTAGAGTTATATACTTGGTCTCCGATAACCACACTGAATCCCATATTTTCTAATGTAGCAATGCCTTCATTAATCGTGGTAGCATTTATAGGGCTACCTAATGTGACGATTCCAATAGTGTCACCTGATTGAAGTTGCTTAGGTTTTATCGGCATTTCATTATTCTCCTCCCTAGAACATAAATATTTTACATTGTATGGTTAAAGTAATAAATAAAGCACATAAATTCACAGGGATTTAGATGGCATAAATGATATTCAGTAGAAACAGATGTAGAATAGAGAAAAACAATTGATTGGGTGATTTCATGGGAAAAAATATACAGCTTAAAGTGAAGTCTTCTTTTGTTAAAAATATAAAAGCAGGCTATCCCCTCATAACAGAAGATGCAATTCTCAACATGAAAGACGTAAAAGAAGAAGGTACAATCATTGAGCTAGTTGATGATAATCAACGCTTTCTAGGAAAAGGGTATTATGGCAAACAAAACAAAGGTCGCGGATGGGTGTTAAGTCAAAATCAACATGAAATAGTAGATGTAACGTTTTTTGAAAAGAAATTGAAACTAGCAATTGAACATCGCACTTCTTTGTTTAATAATCCAAAAACCACAGCATTCCGTGTGTTTAACGGAGAGGGCGATGGAGTTGGTGGATGTACGATTGATTTTTATGCGGGTTACTATGTTATTAGTTGGTATAGTGAAGGTGTGTATAAGTTTAAGGACGACATTATTCAAGCATTAACAAAATTAGTCGATGTGAAAGGTTTATATGAAAAGAAACGCTTTGCATCACAAGGAACTTACATGGATGATGATGATTTTGTTTCAGGAGAGAAGGCACCTGAGCCTTTACTTATTAAAGAAAATGACATAAATTTTGCCGTGTATTTAAATGATGGTGCTATGGTCGGTATCTTTTTAGACCAACGGGATGTTCGTAAAACGATTCATGATTCTTATTCAAAAGGAAAGAGTGTGTTAAATACATTTTCTTATACAGGGGCATTTTCGGTTGCCGCAGTTCTAGGTGGAGCAACAAAAACAACGAGTGTGGATTTAGCTAACCGCAGTAAAAGTAAAACGATTGAGCAGTTCAGTGTAAATAGCATTGATTTTGAGGCGCAAGATATCATGGTGGAAGATGTTTTTCATTACTTCAAGTATGCAGTACGTAAACAATTAAAATTTGATTTGGTCATTTTAGACCCTCCAAGTTTTGCACGTTCTAAGAAGCATACATTTAGTGCAGGGAAAGATTATCCCGATTTACTAATGCAAGCTATTTCGATTACTGAGAAAAAAGGTGTCATTGTCGCATCATCTAACTGCAGTACGTTTGGAATGACTAAATTTAAAGGGTTTATTGAAAAGGCATTTAAACAAACAGGTAGTACATATAAAATTCGAGAAGAATTTTCTTTACCTGAAGACTATAAAACAATAGATGAATTTAAAGAAGGAAATTATTTAAAAGTAGTGTTCATTGAGAAACTCACCTAGTTTCACTTTTTAAATACTCACAAAATTAAGTCGTGTCAACATTATAATGTTGGCACTTTTTTATTTCTGAAAACCCAAAAATGTTTGTGTATTGAATAGTTTTAAGTTAATATTTTCCTAAAAGACCTAGAAGAGGTATTGCTCTTGGAACTAACAAAGCATTTTTTATTTAATTTATCTTTAATGATCGTATTGCTTTTCTTTTGTGTTATGTGGGCAGAGAAATCAGGTAAAGTGCGTTTGAACAAGGGCACAGCTTTATCATATTTTATTCTATCTTCAATACTATGTTTTATGTTTTCATACCAATTAAATGAAGAATTAATATTAGATTTGCGAATTGTTCCATTTATGGTAGGAGGTCTTTATCTTGGATTAAGTCCGATTTTAGGATTATTTATCATAATTACTAGAGGATTTCATGGATTCGATATTGGGTTCTTATCTTCGTTAATATTTTATGGTTTATTTAGCTTTTTAATATGGTGTATCTATCCATGGTTTTTAAAACTAACTTCAAAATGCAGAATACTTTTTTCAGTAGGTATAACTATTCTGGTAAGTTTGATCATATTAGTTATTCTCGAAATTCTAAATCTACATAATAATAAGCTGGATGTCTGGGTAGCCTACCTGTTTATCCCACCACTTGGGGTTGCAATGATTTCTTATATCATGGAGGTTATTGAAAAAAATATTCTTTTAAGACAACGCTTGTTAAAGGTAGAAAAATTGCAAGCAGTGGAGCAAATGGGAGCGGCAATATCTCATGAGATTAGGAATCCATTAACATCTGCAATGGGTTTTGTTCAACTTCTCGAAGATGATTCAATTGAAAGTAAAGATAGAACCCAATACCTCGCCATTCTAAAAGGAGAATTAGAATCTGCCGAAAGAGTCATACAAGATTATTTGACCTTTTCAAAACCGCAAATAGAATTAGTGGAAGAAATCGATGTGCATGTTGAGCTTCATCACGTGTTGAACTTACTTCAACCTATAGCTAATTTAAATTCTGTAGAAGTTTCGACCAAGTTTCCTTCTTGTGGATTGATTAAAGGGGACCGTCAGAAATTTCACCAATGTTTTATCAATGTAATGAAAAATTCAATTGAATCAATGCCAAATGGTGGCGTTTTGTCCATTGAGACAGTTTTCACTAAAAATAATGTGTTAATACAAGTTAAGGATACAGGCATAGGTATGACTGAGGAAGAGCTTGTACGATTAGGGGAACCCTACTATTCGACGAAAGGTACAAAAGGAACAGGTCTTGGTATAATGGTTGTTTTCAGTATAGTAAAAGCAATGAAAGGAACAATTAAGGTGCAAAGTAAATTCGGAGATGGAACGACTTTTCATATCTCCTTTCTTTCGTCGGTTACTGAATTACAGGAAAGTCTGTGAAGCATTAATATCATAAAGGTTTAAAGAAACAACTTAATCGGTTAAATAATTCAACAGACAAAGTGCAATGTTCTAGTGATTAGTATTCAATTGACTATGTGCATGGAGGTTGCAATATTTCCCGAGCGACGAGTGACCTAAGCAGCCAGGCGAGCGCAGGTTGAAACACACCTTAGGATTGGCATATACGAAAGACGCCGTTAAAGTGATAAAGTCACTTCAACGGCGTCTTTCGTTCTGGAGGGTATGGTTTAGTGGGTTAGCATCCAAAGCGACCCGGAAACCATTGTCGATACTGTATTATATTTTTTATGTGGGTACTTTCTTACAAGGAGCGGCATAATTGGCTGGCTTCTCATGAATTACGGTGTGTAAAAGTTCTCTGTAAAATAAGGTTGATTTTCATCGTTAAAAGCCACACCCACGCCAAGTAATTTAAAGTCTCGTTTTAATAAATTCTTGCGATGGCCAATAGAGTTCATTAATCCCTCATGTGCAAAAATACTGCTGGACTGACCATATGCTAAATTTTCACCAGCTACTGAATAATTAATGTCGTCCATAGTCATACGATCAAAAGGAGATTGCCCAGCTAAATTGGTGTGATTAAAGTAATTTTGACTCGCCATATCAAGACTATGTTTGTAAGCTGTCCCTCGAACCGTTGATTCCCATTTCACGGGAGGAACATTGTGATGTACACGGGCGGCGTTGGTTAAATCAAATAATTGAAACTCAAACCCTTCACGCAATGCATCACTAGTTTCACCATATAAAGAATTTTTTTCGTTTTCCAAACTGTCCGATATGATTTGTATAGCTGTGACGGTATTGTTTTCATGAACGTCATAAAAGACGGTAACATAAATATTTTCAATTAAAAATGTTTCCATTTCTCCACGATCATTTAAAATATAATTAATGTTCTCTTTTTGAATATGTTTGAGCGGCTCGCCTAACGTTTCTTGAACAACTGTCTTAGGACTATTTAATTTAATTCCGTAAGAAGAGGCAATTAAATCGTTATTAGTGAATAAACCATTCACTCGAGAAGAGTCATCAAAAGATACCATTAAAAAGTTTTGGTAATTGGTGTGAAAGGTGTGCCACTTAGACCCATATTCATTTAATGTCGTACGTTTTGCTTTACCTAGTTCTTTATTTACTGTCTCCAATTTGTCCCCAACTTGAATGTTATGAACTGAAAATAAACCATCAGTTGGCGTCGCTAATGTTGGTTTTTCTAATTGGGTAACAGGATCATAGGTGGATTTATTAACTTCATTAGTTAGCTTTGCGGGTAAAGTAGTTACTGTATTGGAAAGGTCATTTATCGTATTTTCAATAAAGGGTTGATTTTTAAAAAATTCATATCCTTTAATTACTTGTGCATCAATCGTATCTAAAAAGGATACGTCCACATAGTCACTTGCTGGCTTTTCCCAGAGTGGGCTTGTTAAATAGGCGATAAAAAGTAATGTGATGATGGTGCTTAGGTAACGCATAATTATTCCACTCCTTTCGGATTCCAATATGCGGCGCATTGCGTTGTCAACTTCAGCGTACATTAGAACGCACCGGTCTTCACTCATTTGTTTCTTAGCACTACTTGCTATATTGAAACCCTCAATTTATCGGCTTCCAATCTTATTATATGATATATAGTATAGATATCCCTAAAGTTTGCTCTTATCTAGAAATAGAATATCCATTTCTTGTGATATGAATACGTGAAGAGTAAGGCATTAGTATTAATTAAATTTGATAATAATTTAAAAGAGCTTAAGATAAAGTAGACTACAGAAAAGATAAAGGGTGGATTATGGATTCGATTATTCGATATATACAAGACATGGGTTTCTATATGGTATTAATTTTACCAGTCATTATTGCGGTACGTATTTTTCGAATGAAACGATTAAAAATGCAAACGAACTTCTTACGTGAGTTCGGCATTACACTGTTTTTTATGTTCCTTGTTGGCTTGCTATCTCAGACTATTTTACCCGCGGTAAGTAGCCAGGGAGGGGAAGTACAATTTACTAACGGGGATCATCAAGCAATAAATCTTGAACCTTTTCGGGTATTAACCGAGACTTATAATGCAATCAAGTACTTGGACTTATGGCAACCTTTTTTAATTAATTTCGTTGGAAATATTGTGATGTTCATCCCTATAGGTTTTTTTCTTCCATTATTGTGGAAAAAGTTTAATCGAGCTTGGCGAGTAATCGGTACTGCATTTCTTATATCAGTAGCTATTGAAATACTGCAACTTCCTCAAATGCGCAGTAGTGATGTAGATGACTTATGGCTAAATACTTTAGGGGCTTGCATCGGTTATATCATGTATAAAAGTCTTCCGAATATGGTCAAGAAAAGTTTTAACATAAGGCAAATTGGGTAACCATCGTGTGAGTCTATATTTAAATGAGTTTATCATCATGAACCCACTAGATGGACCGAAAATCGTGAAACTTATTGTCGATTTAGTCTAGTAAGACGTTTTCAAAATTATAGGTAAGCAGTTATATCAACTTTTAATAGATGAATTAATAGCAATTATTTAAACAGTTAGAAGTAGACCCTTAAACTATTGTTCGAAAAATGATATAATTTCTCATTGAAGCACTTATATGTATATGATAATTGTCTGGTGGATGTTATTTATTCATTCGTTAGTAACTAGAACATAGATCCTCATATCTATAGCTTCCATTTAAATAGAAAAGTGAATGCTCGGTTACAGCTATAATTCACGTTAATATATAAATACACAATATGTTTTGGAAAAGAGAGTTGATATACCATGACAACAAATCATTCGTTTTTACCTATATTACTTGGTTCAGATATGAACGCATACGGAATGGCACGTGCTTTTCATGAAGCTTATGGATTAAAACCACTCGTTTTAGGTCGTATGAATTTATCCGCAACACAAGATAGCAAAATTTTAGATTTTCAAGTTATTCCTAATTTAAATGAACAAGATGTGTTCGTTCCAGCTCTTTTAAAAGTGGCAAGTGAACATGCTGATAAAAAACTATTGCTCCTGGCCTGTGGAGACGATTATGCTAAATTAATTATCCAAAATAAAGAACAATTACAGTTACATTTTGCGGTACCATACATTGATGAAAAACTAATGGATCGTATCGTGTTAAAAGAAAATTTCTATAATATTTGTGAGCAATATGGATTTGCCTATCCTAAGACATCACTTTGTACCTTTAAAACAAAGGACTCATTTACCCTCGACTTTATGTATCCAATCATCATCAAAGCATCTAACTCTGTCGAGTATTGGAATTGTTCATTCCCAGGAAAGAAAAAAGTATTTTTGGCACATGATGAAGCAGAAAAGAATGCCATCATTGAAGCGATATATAAATCAACTTACAAAGATAATTTAACGATTCAAGAATTTATTCCGGGAGACGATTCTTACATGCGTGTTTTAAATGCGTATGTAGGTAAAGACGGAAAAGTCAAACTCATGTCTTTAGGTAACCCGATTTTAGAAGAGCATTCACCTGAAGGAATCGGAAGTTATGCAGCTATCATTAATACGTTTGATGAAGCATTACTTGACCGAGTGCGTGTTTTCTTAGAAGATATCGGCTACATTGGCTTCGCAAACTTTGATATGAAACTTGATTTACGAGATGGTGAATACAAGTTATTTGAGATTAACTTGCGAAATGGTCGAAGTAGTTACTATGTTACTGCAAGTGGTCACAACCTGATGAAGTATGTGGCAGATGATCATATGCTTAATATTCCACAAACGTTGACGTATGCGAAAGACAAGCATCTTTGGATGATCATTCCAAAAGGAGTATTATTTAAGTACGCACAAAACGATCAACTTAAACAGGAAGCAAAAGAGTTAATTGCTGCAGGAAAATTCACGAATCATTTGTTTTACAAAAAAGATTTCAATCCAAAGCGTTGGGCAAAATTAACGTTGAATAATTTAAATTACTATCGTAAGTATAAAAAATACTTTAACAATAAAGGTTTGTCTTAAATAATGAAAAAAAAAGTGTTAGGCATCATCGGAGGGGTCGGCCCGCTTGCAACGATGTTGCTAGGTGAAATGATTGTCAAACGTACAAAAGCAAAATCAGATCAACAACATGTCAATATGGTAATTACCAATAACACCAGCATCCCAGATCGTACGACATATATACTGGACCGATCAAAAGCTAACCCTGTGCCAGTCATGATTTCAGATGCTACTAAATTAATATCCATTGGAGCAGAAGTATTAGCTGTTCCATGTAATACCGCTCACTCATTTTATCAAGATATTCAACAGGGAGCGGGAATTCAAATGGTGCATATGATTGATGAAACAGCAAAACGAGCTGCTCAAATAGGTGCTAAAAAAGTCGGTATTCTTGCAACAACTGGAACATTGACTACTTCTGTTTATCAACTAGCATGCCAACGTGCAGGTGTTCAACCCGTTGTCCCAGATGAAGAAACGCAGAAATTGGTTATGTCTATCATTTATGATGATGTTAAAGCTTCGCAGCCTGTCGATTTTTTGAAATGGCAACAAATTATTAGTAAAATGGACGACCTTTCTTGTGATTATATGATTTTAGGGTGTACGGAATTATCGATTGTAAAAAAAGAATTAAATCTTGGTGATACATACATCGATTCTTTAATGGTATTAGCTGAAAGTTCCATTCTTGCATGTGGCTATGAATTGAATGATTAACTACACTGGTTCTTTGTCAAATGACTTTGGTGAAGAATTTTAGTCGGCTATAATTGATTTATTTATTTGTCGCGGGGCTGTCCAGAAAGTCAGTAAAACTGCTTTTTTAAGGCAGTCTTTTCTTACGTAGTTTATCAAGTATCCCGTTGCTTTCCGTTCCAGATGGACGCTTTCCGCGGGCACGGCTTCAGCCTCCTCGTCGCGAAAAACACGCTCCTGTGGGGTCTTCAGCTCGCGCTTTTCCCGCTGGAGTCGCCATCTTGCACTCCAAGCAACTAAAATTGCACGTTAAAATTGGATAAGAATATATAAATTGCCTGATCCAGTGACATGCTTAAAAGTAGGATTATGCTGCTTTT
>NZ_AMGD01000032.1:0-15450 GCF_000297555.1 Paenisporosarcina sp. TG-14 | reverse complement strand
TCACTCCCTCCTACTCGATTATATTTTTCCCCATATATAACTCATTTACATATTCTCCGTCAATTAACAGAGAGTTAGAACGGGTACCTTCAATGGTATATCCCATTTTTTTGTAAAGGGTAATGGCTCTTTCGTTTTTCTCGACAACTGTTAGTTCTAAGCGTGTAATACCAACTTCTTGTGCCCAAACGTCTGCTTTATTCATTAAAGATGTCCCAACGCCATGCCCATAAAACGCTTTTCGTACACCAATTACAAGTGAAGCACGATGATTAGTGCGAGAAGATGGACCGGAAATTAATGCCACAAAACCAGCGAATTCCCCGTTAAGGATGCCAACAAACATTCCTGAATTCTTTGATTTCTTCCATTCCCCAATACGCTTGCGAATTAATTGTACGCTCATTTTCCGTTCATCTTTGCCAAAAATCATAAAATCGGATTCTGCATCGATATCTTGATGCAGGTTAATAATGGCGCGAGCGTCGTCTAAATCAACAGGGCGAATAATTAATATGTTTTTTGGTTTAGCAGAAGATAGACCGATTTCAATTGCTTCGCTCACTTTAATAAAAGTCACAGAGCGACCTAATTCAATATCCTTTACTGTGTAATCAGAATTAACCCAAGCTAAAAAGTGGGTAGCAGGTGGTTTTGTCTTCTTCCACCAACTGTTATTTAAGTAAGCTGCATTTGGTAATTGTTGACCAACAATATTTTCGATAACTGTATAAGTAAGAGTGAGTTCGTTTTGTGATGCTTCTGAAAAGAAAGAAGCAAGCGGTATATACTTTTTCTCCATTTTCTTTACCATAAATAACCTCTTTTCTATATCAAAAGATACGTATTCTAATTAGTATAATATTATCACTTTCATCTATAATACGCACTACTTTAAACTCATTTTATCACTAAAAAAGAAATTAATGGGTAATATTTGGTATAATATTTTAACTATTATGAAAATAAGGATGATCTAACACCCTATAATTGGGGGAACATAGAGACTAAAGATATAAGGGGAGGTGGATTTTTGTGATACGGAAATTACAAGAAACTGATCGTCAACAAACCATGCAATTCGTATCTCAAAAACCTGCAGAAAATGTCTTTATTATTGGAGATATTGAAGGCTATGGATTTCATTCAACAATCCAAACTTTGTGGGGAGATTTCAACGACCAAGGAGATTTAAGAGCCGTTTTGTTAAAATACGATGAGAACTTCATCATCTATGCACCAGAAGATTTTGATGCAAAAGGATTAGCAAATATTATCAATACAGATTCATCATTCAGTTATCTGTCTGGTATTGAAGAGATGGTTAATAAATTAACTCCTTACATAACAGCACAACCGAAAAAACCACGCGTACTATATTACGCTATATGTGAAACCGCAGAATTTCTCCCTAATATTCCAAAAGGAATCACTATAGAAAAGGGTCGAGCTGAAGATGCGGAAGCAATTATCGAACAGATGAAAGCTATCCCTGAATTTGCTGAAGGTAATTATAGTGTCGAACATAAGCAAATGTCATTAGAAAAAGCGCTTGCACGAGTGTACTTTATGAAAGAACAAGGCACCATCATTAGTTCTGCGTCAAGTACAGCTGAAAATAGTCAATCTGCGATGATTGTCGGTGTTGGAACCTTGCCTGAGCATCAGAAAAGAGGACTTGCAACTTACTGTATGTCGAAGCTTTGTCGTGAGTTATTAGCTGAGAATAAAATGTTGTGTCTGTTTTATGACAACCCCTCTGCAGGTGCTATCTATAAGAGAATTGGCTTCGTCGACATTGGGAAATGGAGCATGTGGACATATTAATCTAGCCAAATCTGTTGATACCACAACGTGTAAGGTGGTTTAATAGAGAAAAGAGAATGCTAGAGGAGTTTGAGCAAATTGCTTCACTATAAAACCTATATCGCTTCACCATCTGCCCCTTGGGTATCATTTGTTCATGGAGCGGGTGGTAGTTCTTCTATTTGGTACAAGCAAATACGAGAGTTTAGAAAATCACATAATGTCTTACTAATCGACCTACGAGGGCACGGTAAATCATCCCGTGGACTTTGGAAAAAAGGCGATTCCTTTATCCATATTGCAGATGAAGTCAAAACTGTTTTGAATGAATTAAATATAAAACGCACACATGTCATTGGTATGTCGCTTGGAACAATCGTTGCCCAAACGATGGCAGAACGTTTTCCTGAACGAGTCTCTTCCCTTATTTTAGGTGGGGCTATCATTCGTCTAGATATTCGCACAAAATTGTTGTTATGGACAGGACGCGTTACGAAGAGGTTCATTCCATATATGCTGTTATATAAATTATTTGCTTGGATTATTATGCCGAAAAAACGTCATGAAGAATCACGTTCATTTTTTGTCAACCAAGCGAAAAAGATGTGTCAAAAAGAGTTTATTAAATGGTTTTCATTAACTAAGTTAATTAATCCTTACTTAACTAGACTGCAAATTAAAACAAATGCCATTCCAACCCTATTCTTGATGGGAGTGGAGGATTACTTGTTTATGCCACCTGTAGAAGAAGTGGTGAAGCGTAACTCGGAATTTAACCTTATTAAAATTAAAGATTCAGGTCATGTGTGTAACATTGATCAACCTGATAAATTTAATGAACTGTCAATCGATTTTATCGCAACTATTCAAAATGAAAAAGCTATCACCGCAATTGGGTGATAGCTTTTCTTGCGATTTAATCAGTGTCTATTCTTTCGTTTAACAAACTAGGTTTCAGGCTAGTGAAAGACGTCCATACGTCGTAGGATTGCCTAAACGAAAGACGCCGATTGAAGAGACAGAGTCACTTCAATCGGCGTCTTTTATGGTGCAGCAGGTTTTCAATCTAAATCGATCCAGAAACCTAAGATCCTGTATTAAGCGTGAACTAATTCAAGCGCTACAGCTGGACCGAAGAATTCGTAATGTACATGACCTTCTTCAAAACCTAAATCGTAAAGACTTTGAACGATTGCTTTCATAAATGGTACAGGTCCACATACATAAATATCACTATTTGAGAGAACTTTGTCTGCTAAAATTTCTTTTGTAAGCATTTGATTTTCATCTGAATATAACGTTAAGTAAGTTAAGTCTTCCATTGTCGACATTAACTCGCGAACATCGTTATCAAATGGGTGCAAAGCTTTATTTCTTGAACCGTGTAAGAAAGTTACAGGACGAGTAGGAGATGTTTTAGCAATTGTATCTAACATACTCATCATTGGTGTAATTCCTACACCACCACTGATTAATGCTACTGGACGTGTGCTTTCTAAATCTATATAGAAATCACCAGCAGGAGAACTTACTTCAATTATATCTCCAATTTGGCCGTCTTGGTGTAAGTATACAGAGGCTTTTCCATTAGGACTCATTTCAGTTTCTTTCTTCACTGATATACGGTACGTTTCTTGATTAGGCGCTTGTGACAAACTATATTGACGGTTTAACAAGTAAGTTTCACCAGGAATGGTTAGGCGGACCGTAATGTATTGACCTGGAATAAATGTTGGAACTGCTGATTTATCTTCAGGTTGTAAATAGAATGAAGTGATGATGTCACTTTCAATAACTTTGTCAACAATTTTAAAGTTTTTAAATTCGCTAAAGCCATTCTCTTGCTCAGCAGCTTCTTTGTACATTTCAATTTCCATTTGAATAAAGACATCTGCAATAATTCCGTATGCATCCGCCCAAGCCTGAATTATTTCTTCCGTTGCTGCGTCTCCTAATACTTCTTTAATTGCTAGAAGTAAATATTTACCCACAATTGGATAGTGTTCAGCTTTTATACCTAAAGAACGGTGCTTTTGTGCAATTTGTTTTACTGCAGGAATTAATACACCTAAATTATCAATGTGTAAGGCAGCTGCGTAAACCGTATTAGCAAGAGCGGTTTGTTGACGTCCTTGTTTCTGATTTGCGTGATTAAAGTAATTAAGTAATTCTGGATGAGCGATAAATAAATTTTTGTAAAAAACGGTTGTAATATCTACCCCTCTATCAGCTAAAATTGGAGCTGTTGATTTAACAATGTCGATTGCTTTTTGAGATAACATGTTTGTTTCCTCCCTTATATCTTTTATTAACATAACCATACGCTTGAATTCATTTTAAAGCAATATATAAAATACTTCTTTAATATTTCGAACACTTTTCTTTCACGAAATAGACATAATCGTTATACTGATGAAGGAGAAAGTACGGTGAAGTCATGCGATTAACAATGTACACAGATTTTTCACTTCGCGTCTTAATGTACGTGGGGGCAAAAGATAAATCAGAACTATCGACTATACAAGAAATTTCAACGGCGTACGGTATATCGAAAAATCATTTAATGAAAGTCACATATGAATTAGGTAAACATGGTTATATCGAAACAGTTCGTGGTAGAGGAGGCGGAATCCGTCTTGCTTTATTACCTGAAAATATCATTATTGGGGAAGTCGTGCGTAAAACAGAAGATGATTTTAATCTAGTTGAATGTTTTAACTGCACAACAAACCAATGTGTAATTACACCTGTGTGTAAATTAAAAAACGTATTACATCAAGCACTCGTTGCTTATTTTGCTGTTCTTGATCAGTACACATTGCATGATTTATTAGGTAACAAGGATCAACTGGGAGCCATTTTGTTTAAGAAATAGATATGATAAAATAGGCAGTATGAAGTATTTAATATTGGGGGATACACATGGGAAAAGTATATGTACTAGGACACAGAAATCCAGATACAGATTCGATTACATCTGCAATTGTTTATGCACACTTAAAACGCGAGTTAGGTATGGACGCAGAAGCAGTAAGTTTAGGAATAGTACAAAATGAAACAGCGTTTGCTTTAGAAAAATTCGGTTTCGATGCACCACGATTAATTGAAACGGCATCACCTGATGTAAAAAACGTCATTTTAGTTGATCACAATGAAAAGCAACAAAGTGTGAAAGATATTGACAAAGTACAGGTGATTGAAGTCATTGATCATCACCGTATTGCGAACTTTGAAACAGCTGACCCACTTTACTTCCGTGCGGAACCAGTCGGATGTACAGCAACCATTTTAAACAAGCTATTTAAAGAAAATGGTGTGGACATCCCATCAAACATTGCAGGATTGATGTTGTCTGCCATCATTTCAGATACATTGTTATTTAAGTCACCTACTTGTACTGCACAAGATATTTCTGCAGCAAAAGAACTTGAAGGCATAGCAGGAGTGGACGCACAAGCGTATGGTTTAGCAATGTTAAAAGCGGGTGCGGACTTAAGTGATAAAACGCTTGAAGATTTGTTATCACTTGATGCAAAAGAATTTGGTATGGGTGGATTTAAAGTTGAAATTGCTCAAATAAACGCAGTTGAAGTTTCGGACATAATGGATCGTCAAACCGAATTAGAAGAGTTGATTTACCGAAAAATTGCTGAAAAAGGTCTCGATTTGTTCTTCTTCGTTGTTACGGACATATTAAATAATGACTCTGTTGCATTAGCTTTAGGCAATCAAGCGAAAAAAGCAGAACAAGCATTTGCTGTTCCCTTTGTAAACAATGTTGGGCTATTAAAAGGCGTTGTGTCGCGTAAAAAACAAGTAGTACCAGTATTAACTGAAGCATTGAGTGAATAAGAAAAATATATTAACCGATTCCTTTATGAGGAGTCGGTTTTTTACTGTAAAAAAAAATTTACTTCTATAACATAAGCAGAAAAATTGCGGCTATGTGTTGAACACTTTAAAATAATGATGAGGTGAACAAAATGAAAATTGAAGTATGGTCAGACTATGTATGTCCATTTTGTTATATTGGAAAGCGTCGCTTAGAAGAAGCGATTGAATTAACTGGATTAGCTCAAAATATTGATGTTCAATTTAAAGCATATCAACTAGATCCAAGTACACCAACCATTTCAGAACAATCAACATATGAAAGACTGGCTGAAAAATATAAAACAACCGTTGAAGCTGCTAAACAAATGACAACTTCGGTTAATCAACAAGCACAGACTGTAGGACTAAAATTTGATTTTGATAATGCTAAAGCCGCAAATACGTTTGATGCACATAGGTTAGCTAAATGGGCGGAAGCGCAAGGGAAACCAGCTGAAGCAAGTGAACGTTTATTAAAAGCATATTTTATCGAAGCACAAGAAATTGGTCGACACGAAGTCTTGCTGAATTTAATCGAAGAAATTGGCTTGGATCGTACACAAGCTGCTGAGGTTTTATCTTCTAATGCATTTGAAAAAGAAGTAAAACAAGAAATCGAAGAAGGTATGTCACTTGGCGTGCAAGGAGTTCCTTTCTTTGTTATTAACCGTAAGTATGCAATTTCTGGTGCACAACCTGCAGAAGCATTTGCAGAAGCGTTAAGAAAAGTGGCAGAAGAAGAAGGAATTTCTTCAAAACTACAAACACTAGGACAAGATAATGTGGGAATTTGTAAAGACGATAATTGTGAAATATAAAAATAAGAGAGCATAGTCTTTGACTTCAAAGCTGCTCTCTTTTATTATTAGTATATATCTCGAATTGAAGATATATAAAGTTAGGATAAAAGGGAGTTTCTTTAAATGAATATATTAGTTGTAAAAGCAAATAACCGTCCTTCTTCAGAAGGCGTTTCTAGTAAAATGCACGAAGTATTTATGAATGAATTACCACAAACAAGTGACCTAAACATCAACACATTTGATGTTTTCAAAGAAGATATGCCATATTTCGGTCAAGATTTCTTCAATGCTATGACAAAATCAGCTCAAGCTGAGCAATTAACAGATATCGAACAACGTATTTTAACTGCTTCAAATAAAGCAATGGACGCATTTATGGATGCTGATATCGTGGTTTTCGCATTCCCATTGTGGAACAAAACCATCCCAGCGCCACTACAAACGTTTATTGACTACGTTTACCGTGCAGGCGTAACGTTTAGTTATAGTGAAAATGGTCCAGTTGGATTAGTACCAGATAAAAAAGTCATCATCTTGAACGCTCGTGGCGGAGTTTACTCAACACCAGAAATGGCTCCAGCTGAAATGAGTGTTAATTATGTCCGCATGATAATGAATTTCTTCGGGATTACAAACATTGAAGAAGTGATTATTGAAGGGCACAATCAATATCCAGACCGCGCAGAACAAATTATTGCTGACGGAATGCAAGAAGTTAAAACAGTTGCAAATCGTTTAACGGCAGTAATGGTATAAAAGAAAAAAGGATTGGACATCGACATTGAGCCGTCAGTTTTGAATCACTTTCCTTAAATTATAACCCTAAATAGACACCCAATTAGCTATACAATTGGATGTCTATTTTTCTTGATATATCAAGGTTTAAGTTAATTTAACCTTTAATTTCATCTCTCTTATTAAAGCTACACATTAATACGATTCTTGAATATGCTAGGTAAGAATGTAAACTAATACTCGAACTTGGAAAGAGGTATATTATGATTCAACTATCGGGGATGCCCTTTCAACAAGGTGACCTGTGGTCGACTAGTAGTATTGAACGTATGATTATTCAACGGATGATTGTAGATACAGTCGTTTACAGGTATCAATTCATAGATGAATTATCTTTTGAGCTCAAGTTACGAAAAAATATTATAGTAAGTGCAAGAGCTATGAATCAAAGTAATGTACGGTTTGAAATTTTTTCGAATTCCCGTTGTAATCCTCAATACTGGCATTTGACGAGTACCGGTGGATTTTTGCTGCGGCATGGAGTAAAACCATCAGACGCGATTCAGGATATCTACATGAACAGTTCACAATATGCGTTTGAATGTGCAACTGCAAAGGTCATTATCTTTTACCATGCGGTCCTAAACGTTTTTGGCGAATCCTTATTTAATCAATTCTTTCAAAACATCTATTTATACAGATGGCATGCTGATCCTGACCTTGGAAAAAATGTAACTTACACAACCCATTTTCTGCCTGGAGATGTCGCCTATTTTAAAAATCCGGACTTCAATCCACAAACCCCTTATTGGAGAGGAGAAAATGCTGTCGTTCTAGAAGATGGAACGTATTTTGGGCATGGATTAGGAATAAAGATAGCTGAACAAATGATTCATGAGCTGAATCAAGCGAGAATACCAGGGACAAATCAATCAGCATATCTGACAAATATAGTTGCAAGACCATCTTTTAACTATTTGGCGAAACTTTCGATATCGCAACTTGGTTATTCGGTTCATAAATATCAACATATCATCCATCATAACGAAAGTTCGGTTCCGATTGATCGATATGTGTTCTAATTGTAATCGCGTCGTCCCCGACCCATACCGTGATTGTCTTTTGCAGCTCCGAACTTTCTTAAAGGACCGTGCGTTCCTGGTATTTTAAGGAGTAGGTTCTAGTATGATATCGCTGATTTGCGCTCCAGGCGGACGCTTTCCACTACAATCCATGAAGTGAGTAGAGTAACCAACAAGAAAATCTATCAATTGCTTATTGCTAAGACACGAATGATTCTAAGTTAAGCTAGAGATAGAACCAACCTATAATCGTAGTTGCCATCTATATTAGTTGATTGAAGCGGTGGGTGCATGAGCTGAAGGCCCCGCAGGAAAGATGCTGGCCAAAAGTCAGTATCTTTGCGACGAGTAAACTGAAGCCATACCCGCGAAAAGCGTCCACTGTAGCGGAAATAAACGGGTTTCTATGGTTCGCCTTCTTAAATGACCGGGTGCATTTGCCGGTTTTTCTTAGAGTTATTCAGCAAGTTTTCTTCGTTCAAAACCTTGGTAACGTGTACCTTGGAATGTTAGAGTACCTAAATCTTCTTCAGCAAGCATACCGTACTCTTTCCCGTTCATTTTTAACTCCATACGATCACCACTGTCCAATTGGAACGTCACATAATAGCTAGTTCTAGCGGATGAATCTCCTGCACCTCCAGATGTCCTAGAACGTTTGGTAACAACTTCTGCAGGAACAGTAAGAATAGCCGACTGATTGTTAGAACTCCATTCACCTAGCCCTTTAATGAGCATAAACACGAACACACCAATAATAATGATGGGTACGATGACCACCATGGTGTTAAATAAATCAAATCCTGTAGACACCGAATCCATTGGCATAATATTCACTCCTTTTAAAATAATAGTATAATAATATACGTATTATTGGTAAAATAGTTTCAATCTTTACAAAAAAAGGGTGACAATGATGATGCGCTATCCAAAAGGTCTTCAAACAGGTGAAACAATCGGAGTAACAGCACCTTCTTCAGGTGTGGATAGTGAATTACACGATTTAATACACCATAGTAAAAAACAATTTGAAAACCGTGGGTACAATATTGAAATTGGAAAAACGGTGTGGACACAGCATAAAGCCGCTTCAACTACAAAAGAAAAGCGTGCTGCCGAATTAAATGCTATGCTTCAAAATCATGATATCCACACTATAATTCCTCCATGGGGAGGGGAAATCTTGCAAGAGATCCTCCCACTTATTGAATGGGGGAAGGCTCAAGCTAAATGGATTCTTGGGTATTCGGATACTAGTACCTTGTTGTTTGCATTCACGCTAAAAACGGGCATTGCAACTGCACATGGTACGAACTTAATTGAATTGCGAAGTGACGAATGGGATCCAACTACAAGTAAATTTTTAGAAGTACTTTCTTCTGAAGAAGGCGCAACGATTAAACAAGTATCGTCTTCTCATTATCAATCTAAGTGGAACCACGATAAAAAACCTGATCCGTATATCTATAAATTAGATACAAAAACGAACTGGGAAACGGTTAGTAATTCACCTGTAGAAATGAACGGTCGCCTACTAGGAGGATGTTTAGACACCATTCATCACTTAATTGGGACGCCATACGGGGATGTAAAAGAATTTCAAAAAACGTATATAAATAATGAACCGATCTTGTGGTATTTCGAGAACTGTGAGATGTCAGCAACAGATTTCCATCGCACATTAATGCAAATGCAGCAATCTGGTTGGTTTGATAATGCATCTGGAGTTCTATTTGGACGTACAGCTGCCGGTCAAGAAGTCGGTGGCTTTACAACTCTCGATGCCTTAGAAAGATTAGCGGAAACAACTAATTTACCAATCATCTACAATGCAGATATTGGACACGTTCCGCCTCAGATGACTTTCATTAATGGAGCCTATGCTGAGATTAAAGCTGATAATGGAAAAGGTGAAATGACGATGAATTTAAAGAAATAAACAAAAAGCTGTTCCTCTCAATATTTTGAGAAGAACAGCTTTTTAAAATGATGTAAAAATTTTTGCTTTTCAAAGAAATTTATTATGTTTTCTGGTTCTATCTACAAATATAGTCATACTTTTCTTAAGAGAGTCCTTGGCCTAAAGCAAACTCTTTGTATAACTTATGAGAATCAAACAGCTCACTATGTGTGCCAGATCCCGTAATGTGACCACCTTCAAGTACAAGGATTTGATCTGCATGTAGAACAGTTGCCAAGCGGTGGGCAATTACTAAAGTAGTTCTACCTTTCATTAGCAATTGCAAGGCTTCTTGAACTAATATCTCCGAACCACTATCTAAATTTGACGTTGCTTCATCAAGTAGTAAAATCTGAGGGTTGTATAATAATGCACGCGCAATCGCAATTCGCTGACGTTGTCCACCTGATAGTTTCATGCCACGTTCCCCAACTAATGTCTCAAAACCTTGAGGAAGTTTTTCGATAAACTCCCAAGCGTTAGCTGCGATGGCTGCTTCTTTAATTATTTCGAGTGGTGGACTTTGTTTAAAACCGTACGCCAAGTTGTCTAAGATAGAACCACTCATTAAAGGACTTTCTTGCGAAACATAGCCAATTCGTCCACGCCAGTCCCCTAAAGGTAGATCACTAATAGCTGTGTGTCCGACGAAAATAGCTCCACTATTTGGCTCGTAAAAGCGTTCTAATAAAGAGAAAATCGTAGTTTTCCCACCTCCACTAGGACCTACAAAGGCTGTAACTGTTCCAGGAACAGCTTCAAAGGATACATCTGTTAAAATCTTTTTGTCCTCAGAGTAAGAAAAATAAACTTGTTCAAATCGAAGAGATTCTTTATTAATTACTGGAGATCCAGTAATGGTCTCATGGTCTAGTTCCAACATATTTTGAATTCGTTCCGTTGCACCGACTGCTTTTTGATATGCAGTGAAGAATGAAGCCATTTGAGCAAATGGCACAACAATTTGAAATAAGTAAAAGATAATGGCGACGAGGGAACCTGGAGATAATTGTCCATTTGAAACTTGCATGCCACCATACCCTAAAATCACGACAAGAATTCCCATCATAATTAACGTCATAATAGGTGAAATAATGGATTGAATACGAGCTTCTTTCAAACCAAATTGAAACAACTTCCCAATGGCTTGATCGCCTTTAAGACTTTCGGTTTCTTCTGCACGGTAAGCTTTAACTAACCGAATATCTGATAAAACCCGACCTAGTAATCCAGAGAATTTAGCCATTTCTTCTTGAGTTCCTTTTGCTACTTTATGCATTTTACGACCTAGAGGAATAATAATAGCCATTGCAAGAGGTACGCTCACTAGCAAAATTAATGTCATTTTCCAATCAATAAAGAATAATATTATGACGGAGCCAATAACTGAAATAATGCCGGATACAAATGTTACTAAATGACCTGTTATAAGCTGTTTTAATATCGAAGTATCTTGTGTAATCCGACTCATTGTTTCCCCGGTTTCGAGTGAATCGAAATATGGAATGGGTAGGCGTAATACTTTGCGCCATAATTTCATCCGTAAATCTGAAACAATAGTTTCCCCAATGTATGACAATAAATAGTAAGAAACACCACCTGCGATGGCTTGGAGAATAAAGACGACGAATAAAAGGGTGATTATTCGCCAATCGAATATGGCAGTTGTCAAAGAGTCGACTAAGTCTTTTGTAACGAGTGGAATAATCAAGCCTGTAATTGTTTCAGCTAAAGCTAATAAAACCGCGAATACAGTTATACCAAATGGCCATTTTAATGAACGTATCAGCTGGAAAAATTGTTTTGAAGAAGAAGGTTTTTTAGTCAAGCTATTTCTCGTCCTTTCGTACCTATAGGGATGAATAGTTTTACATCTTTAATATTAATATATCATACAAGTATTGACTATTTTCAGGCATTCCTTGACAATAAAATAAGGGAAAGTAATAAAAAAGTTGGTATATATATACAATTAATTTATTTGTAATAAATTTTAAAAAATGGGTGTGACAACATGTCAAAAAGACAACTAAAAACCTACATATTGCTTTCTATCGTATTAATGACAGTCGTTGCTATAACCATTATTAATTACCAATACTCAAAAAAATATGTGATAGAAACTGTTGAAAAAGAAACGAAGGAACTTCTAAATAGTTTTACAGATGAAACAAACAAATTCTCAAATGAGCGAGTCAATGAACTTAAATTAATTGCAGATTACCTATTATTACTTGATGGTGAAGATGAAGAAGTAATTAAATTTCTTAATAAACAGAGTGAAAATATGCCGTTTTTCACTTCTCTGGGTTTTATTAATCCTCAAGGTAAATTATTGGCTGGAGATGGATCGGCTTTTCCAGTCAATCAACCTGAATCCTTCGCAAGAGCATTGAAAGGTGAAATCGTTTTTAGTGATTTGTTTCCACTTTATCAAGACTCCAATCAGATTGTTACAGCTATACGTGTGCCTGTAGGACAAGATGAAGAAATTATTGGTGTAATATCAGGTGTGGTAAATATGGGGAATATTTTAGGTGCCATAGCTAAGAAATCTAGTTTGCCAGGAACGTTGTATTTATTTAAAGAAGATCAGTTAGTATTCTCAACAACTGATGAAACTTTAGAAGAAAAAGTACCCAATGCCAAACAATTAGTAAATGAAATGCAAGTGAAAGAAAATGGGTCAAAATTGGTCAATCACAAGACAGGTCATTATGTAATGTATCAACGAGCAGGGGAAGACTGGACGGTGCTTGTTGATTCCTTTAGTAATGATTTAGAAAGCCATATTTCATCTATTTTTTGGCGAAACACTCTTATTGTTGTACTGACATTCTTAATTTTATGTGGTGCTTCACTTTATATCAGAAGAAATGATGTTAGAGAAGACAATATGCTTAAAAGAGATTTGTTAACTAATCTTCCTAATCGAGTATTGTTTGAAGAAAAATTAACAAAAGACTTAGACCCTACAAGTTTCAAGAATTTCTCGTTACTGTTCATTAATTTAGATCGTTTTAAAGATATAAATGAACGTATTGGTTATCAATTAGGCGACCGGGTATTATTTGAGATTAGCAATAAAATTCAAGCGTATGCTAACCGCAATGAATTGTACCGCGTTGGTGGAGATGAGTTTGTAATCATCGTTCCATCAAATTCTGAAGAGGAACTAGAATCATTAACAGCTCGTTTAATTAAATTAATGGAGGAACCCGTAGAACTCTCTTCATATGAGAGTATTTGGATAACACTAAGTCTTGGGATTCGAAAATCAGTACTTGGCGATTGGCCAGATTTAATGATGCAAGATGCTACATTCGCTGTTCAAGAAGCAAAAAAACAAGGTGGGAATCGGGCCGTATTCTTTTCACAAGAATTGGCGAATCAAAACGAACGTGCCAGACTTATCGCAAATAACTTGGTACAAGCGCTTTATAATAATGAATATTATATGGTGTATCAACCTGTATATGATTTGTCTAATCAGAAAATCACAAGCTATGAGGCTTTAATCAGGTGGGAATCTCCATTAATTGGTTCAATTTCTCCTATAGAATTTATTCCGCTTCTGGAAGATAGCGACTTAATTGTTCCAATTGGAAGATGGATTTTACGACAAGTGGCATTGCAAGTGAAACTTTGGGAACTTGAAGGATATAATGATTTTCAAGTTGCTATTAATATCTCAGTTAAACAAATGATGCATCGTGAATTTTTGAATGATGTTAAAGCAATTATTCAAGAAGCAAAAATTTCACCTCGCCGATTAATATTTGAAATTACGGAAACTGTCGCTGTACAAAATAGTGAGTTGGCAACTCAAATTCTAAGTGAATTAAACCATTTGGGCGTAAAAACGGCTCTTGATGATTTTGGAACTGGTTATTCATCTCTTTCTATTTTGAAATTATTACCTATTCAACAAGTTAAAGTGGATCGTATATTCATTGTGGAAATGGAACAAGAAGATAATAAATCACTTGTCATTTTACAAGGAATTATAGACATTGCAAAAAACCTTGGGATGTCTACCGTAATGGAAGGTGTAGAAACAACCGAACAACTCGATTTACTAAAAAATATGGGTGCTCAAAAAATACAAGGATATTTAATTAGTTGGCCTATCGTTGCGGAGCTTGCGATTGAACTTCAAAAGAAAACCTGGAAGTATTAAAAAAGGAACTTCTCTTTTATGAGAGAAGTTCCTTTTTGACTAGATAAGAAAGTAAAAATTTTTAAGCAATACCTTCGTACGTGGAGTTTATATGTCTAGCTGCAAGCGCCAGCTCACATCTAAGCTTCAGACCCTCATACGGAAACAAGTTTCCGAATCGATTCTTCCAGCGCTGGTGATGAGCTAGAGTGGCGCTTTCCGCTTTTCTTATATTCTGCTATTAAGCCGGGTTAGCTTCTAGTTCAATAGTGATCTTAATGTCTTTACCTACTAAAACGCCGCCAGTTTCAAGTGCTTGGTTCCAAGTTAAACCAAATTCTTCACGGTTAATTTTAGTTTCAGCGCTGAAACCAACTACTTCTTGGCCCCATGGGTTTGTACCTTTTCCTTCATATTCAGCATTGAATACAATTGGATTAGTAACGGCTTTAATTGTTAAATCTCCTGCAATTTCATATTCATCATCTTTTTTTGTAATGTTTTTTGCAATAAATTTAATTTCTGGGTATGTTTCAACATCAAAGAAATCAGCTGAACGAAGGTGATTGTCACGGTCTACGCTTCCGGTAGTAATACTTGCCACTTGAATGTTAAATGCAATTTCGGCATTAGATAAATCTGTTTCTGTAGCTGCTACCTCTGCAGTAAAATCGCTGAAACTTCCACGTACTTTAGATACCATCATATGTTTTACTGAAAAACCAATACTTGAGTGGGATGCATCTACGTTCCATTTTTTCATAATTAATTCCTCCAAATTGTTTTTTAATTTCTATCTTTACTATATGCAGTAAATGTCTCGGTGTCAAGATGTTTTAATTAAAGAATCTTGAATTAAAGGTATTATATTTGTAGGTTGATTATACACACATGTCAAAGGTTCTTTATCCAAATGACGTTGGTGAAGAATTTTAATCGGCTATAATTGATTTATTTATTTGTCGCGGGACTGTCAAGAAAGTCTTTTCTTACGATTAGTTAAGTATCACGTTGCTTTCCGTTCCAGATGGA
>NZ_AMGD01000031.1:0-47630 GCF_000297555.1 Paenisporosarcina sp. TG-14 | reverse complement strand
AATCACTCCCTCCTACTCGATTTATTAACTGTAATAAAGGGGATGACTATATGAAGTTAAACGAACACACAAAATTGATTTTAGAAGAAAGTAAAACATGTTTAACTCGTCACCAAGAAATGCGTGATACGGACTCAACGCCAGATTTTTTTTCGCAAGTTAAACCTCATGCCGATCAGTGGCATGCCTTTTTAATTGAATGGAGAGAACAGGCAAGAATATGGCTTGATGATAAACGTCCAAAACATATGAGAATCCAACAAATTGACGCAGCTATTGAAGCTTTCAATCAATATGTTGTTCAATCATTTTATAAAGAGACAGGCAAAAAAAGATTTGCTCAGTCTATACAATCAACTTGTTATACGTTGCAAACATTTATACATGTTCAACAGCTAGAAGGTGAAAAGCTTGATCAAGAAACAAAAGATAGGTGATCTTCTTAAGGAATGGAAGCAAGACCCAGTTATGAGAGAACGTATCGTTCATTGGCACACTATTGAGGAAAAAGAGGCTTCTTTAGCGGATTTTCCGGAAGATTTACATTCCTCCATTCAACAAGCATTAAAAGAAAGAGGAATCAATCAACTATATAGCCATCAGCGACAAGCTTATGATACCGCGAGAGACGGTCAATCTTTTACAGCGATTACACCTACAGCGTCTGGAAAATCACTTTGTTATCATTTGCCAGTATTGCAGTCAATCGTCGAAGATACGTCTTCACGTGCTCTATACTTATTTCCAACCAAAGCTCTCGCACAAGATCAAAAATCTGATTTGAATTTATTAATCGAACAAATGAATCAAGATATTTTGAGTTACACATACGATGGGGATACTTCGCCAGCAATTCGCACAAAAGTAAGAAAGGCCGGACACATTGTATTAACAAATCCAGATATGCTACATTCGGGAATATTACCTCACCATACGAAATGGGTTTCTTTATTTGAAAACTTAAAATATATCGTAGTAGATGAACTCCATACATATAAAGGTGTTTTTGGTAGTCATGTTGCACATGTGTTACGGCGGTTAAAACGTATTTGTCAATATTATGGAAGTAATCCGGTTTTTATTTGTACTTCTGCAACGATTGCAAATCCGAAAGAATTAGCAGAATCGCTTACTAACGAGTCTCATAAACTTATCAATCAAAACGGTGCACCGTCAGGTAAAAAGAATTTCATTTTTTATAATCCACCGATTGTTCATCCAACGTTTGGTGTAAGGCGAAGTGCCATCTTAGAAGTAAGAGATTTGGCAAAGCGTTTGTATAAAGAAGAAATTCAAACAATCGTTTTTGCTAAAAGTAGAGTTCGAGTTGAAATGCTAGTTACCTATTTAAAAGAGTTAAACAAAAAGAAAATAAATGATGAATCTATTAGAGGATACCGTGGAGGCTATTTACCTTCTGAACGTAGGTTGATTGAAAAAGGGCTACGTGAAGGTACCATCCGAACTGTGGTTAGTACAAATGCTTTAGAACTAGGAGTAGATATTGGTCAATTGCAAGCTTGCATAATGACTGGATACCCTGGGAATATTGCGAGTGCTTGGCAGCAAGCCGGTAGAGCAGGGAGAAGACAAGACGAAGCACTTATTATCTATGTTGCACAATCGACTACACTAGATCAATATATTGTAAATCATCCGTCATTCTTACTTGGACAGTCCCCTGAAGAAGCCCGTATACATCCGGACAATTTAATCATTTTAATGGATCATTTAAAATGTGCGTCATTTGAATTGCCTTTTAAAACGACTGAACAATACGGTGAGTTTGAAATTCAAGAATTACTAGCCTATTTAGAAACAGAAGGTATATTAGTGAGAACTTCAGACAAATGGCACTGGATGAGTGATCGTTTTCCAGCACATGAAATCAGTCTACGCTCCGCATCACAAGAAAATGTCATAATAATTGATAAAACCATACCAGCTTCAACAAAAGTAATTGGTGAAATGGATCGTTATAGTGCGATGACACTGCTTCATGAAGAAGCGATTTATCTACATCAAGGGATTCAATTCCAAGTAGAAAAATTGGACTGGGAAGAAAAGAAAGCATTTGTACGAGAAGTTGACGTTGATTATTTTACAGATGCCAATTTAGCAATTGAACTAAAAGTGATGAGTGAAGACCAAAATAAAGTTCATCACAATGGTTCTATAAGCTATGGAGATATCTCTATAATAGCAATGGCAACGATGTTCAAGAAAATCCGTTTCGATACACATGACAATATCGGGTCAGGACCAATTCAACTACCTCCAGAAGAATTACATACGTCTTCAAGTTGGTTGAGCTTTGAAAGACCCCAAGGATGGACAGAAGCCATGCTTTCAGATGCTATGACAGGAACTGCATCGTCGATTGCATCGTTTATCCCCTTATTTGTCCAATGTGATCGTCGTGATATTCACGTAGTACCACAAGTGAAATCAATTCATGCAGAACTGCCTACATTTTTTGTTTATGATAGCTACCCAGGGGGAATTGGCATTAGTGAACGTGTATTTGAAGTGTGGCCGGAACTACTAGCCCATGTAGAACAACATGTTACATTTTGTCCATGTGACCAGGGGTGCCCTGCGTGTATTGGGCCACAAGATGCTGAAGCTGGTTTAAAAGGTGAAGTGCTGAAGCTTCTCCTATATTTGCAAATAGAATCAACTAAAAGGTGAATCCTATGTCATTTGAAAAAAATCTTTTACAAATGAAAAAGCTGATTAAAAAAAAGCCAGCAAAACCACAATTGTTGACTCCTTTTGTTGTTCCCCAAAAACCAAAATATACAGATGAGTGGGTAAAAGCTGGATTAACAGTTATTGAAAATGATTTTGGTATTGTTTTCGAGAAAAAGATTATCTATGATCTTGACCATATTCATGGAGATATTAAACTGAGTGAAGTCTTTGATGCACTGGCTTTGTGGAATTCATTTCAAGGTGTTCATCCCATTTCAACAGACGGACAACAAGTCATCTTTTTTGATACGGAAACTACAGGTTTAAAAGGCACAGGTACCTATATTTTTTTAATTGGACAATTGGTTTGGAAAGAGGGTCATTTTGAAATGACTCAACATGTGTTAGCGGACCCTAGTAATGAAGCTGCTTTCCTTTATGAATCCGACTTATGGAAACCAGGCCATACTGTTATCACTTATAATGGCAAAAGTTTTGACTGGCCACAGTTACAGACGCGGTGGATATTAAATCGAGAACATTTACCACGATTAGCGGAACCTGTACATATCGATTTACTTCATGGATCGAGAAGAATTTGGCGAAATGAACTCGATCAATTCAAACTTGTCCAAATTGAAGAAGAGAAACTTGGATTCAAGAGAGTGGGAGATATTCCTGGTCATTTAGCTCCAATTATATATTTAGATGCAGTAAAAAGTGGAAATCCTACCACGCTATTAAAAGTGCTAAAACATAATGAATGGGACATATTATCACTACTTACCTTATATGTTCATACGACTAAGTTAATTTTACAAGACCAATATAATGATTCAAGTGTCTCCTCCACAAATATTGGAAAGTGGTTTTCAGATTTAAAAGACTTTGATAGAGGTCAAGTTGCGTTCGAAGAAATTATTAACCAATACAGTAAAAGTGAAGCTGCTCAAGCGTTTTACTATTTAGGATTTGAATATAAACGACGCAAACAAATGAATTTTGCATACGAATCTTTTGAGAAATCACTTACTAATTTGTCTGATGTGTGGCAAATAAAAACGTATGAAGAACTAGCGAAAATAGCAGAGCATGTAAAAAAAGACTTTGATGCTGCAATAGGTCATGTTGAATTAGCAGTTCTACTTATACAGCAATCTAATAATTTGAAACCACTACAAAAAGAACGAAAAAAGATGGAATTTAAAAAGCGATTACAACGCATAATAAATAAACAGACTATTTCCCGGGCAAGCGCAGATTTCGACACATAATGCATTTTTCAAATGACTATTAAAACGATCTTTATGCTATAATAAATCTCATGTAACAATGGAAGGATGATGTATATGGATACGAAATTAACTCCAGAAATCATTTTAGAGAAAGAATTTAAAAAGGGTGTACGTGGATATCAAATAGATGAAGTAGATCAGTTTTTAGATGATGTCATTCAAGACTACAATACTTTTATGCAAACAATTGAAACGTTAAAAGTAGAAAACAGACGCTTAAAAGGCGAATTAGAAGAAGCACCAAAACGTCAAGCTGCACCAACAACAACAGGTACAACGAATTTCGATATTTTAAAACGACTTTCTAACCTAGAGAAACATGTTTTTGGCAGTAAGTTGTACGAATAATTGAACATTAATAATCGGATTGATTTACTGATCCAAATCAAGTATAATATGGAGATCATTTAGTTAATCCAGGTAATCGCTGCAACGCTAGACGTTGTAGAGGAAAGTCCATGCTCGCACGGTTCTGAGATGACCGTAATGTTCGTGCTTAGCCAAAAAATAAGCTAAGGCAGTGTAAAAGCTGACGGCGGGAATAACACCTAAGTCTTCGGATATGGTCAAAGTTCTCTGAAAGTGCCACAGTGACGGAGCTGACTCGGAAACGTTTCAGGTGGAACGAGGTAAACCCCACGAGCGAGAAACCCAAATTATGGTAGGGGCACTCTCATGCAGGAATTAAACGAATTGAGGGACAGACTTTGTCTGTAGATAGATGATTACTAATCACTTGTACGAGGCGTAAGCCGTTTGAGTACGTGATAACAAAACATGGCTTATTGGGTTTTCTAATTGGTTATACTTGATTGTACAAGCTCTCCAATAATTCGGAGAGCTTTTCTTAATAGAGAAGAACATTTATGAAATATAGGTAAAAGAAAGGATGAGAAGATGACGACTCATCGATTAGTAGCTACATCAGCTATGGGCTTAGAATCCATTGTGGCAGATGAAGTAAAAGCATTAGGATTTGAAACTAAAACAGAAAACGGTAAAATTTACTTTGAGGGTGACGAACTTGCAATTGCACGTGCCAATATGTGGCTGCGTGTTGCGGACAGAGTCAAAATTATTGCGGGTGACTTTAAAGCGACTACATTTGATCAATTATTTGAACAAACTAAAGCTATTCCTTGGGAAAAATATTTATCGGTGGATGCAGCCTTTCCTGTTCAAGGGAAATCCGTAAAATCAACATTGTTTAGTGTGCCGGATTGCCAAGCAATTGTTAAAAAAGCAATTGTCGAACGATTAAAATTAGCACACAAACGAATAGGGTTTTTAGATGAATCTGGTCCAACATTTAAGATTGAAGTGAGTATATTAAAAGATGTTGTGAAGTTAAGCATTGATACTAGTGGTGTTGGGTTACATAAACGTGGTTATCGTTTAGAACAAGGGGAAGCACCATTAAAAGAAACACTTGCTGCGGCCCTAGTTTATATTTCGAAGTGGAATCCAAATAGACCGTTTGTGGATCCTGTTTGTGGTTCAGGAACGATTCCCATTGAAGCTGCGATGATTGGACAAAACTTAGCACCTGGGTATAATCGTGGATTTTTAAGCGAAGACTGGCCATGGATGTCAAAAAAAATATGGGATGAAGTTCGTATAGAAGCAGAAGATTTAGCTAAATACGACCAACCTTTAGATATTACAGGATCTGATATTGATCCTAGAATGGTTGACATTGCAAAAAAAAATGCAATTGAGGCTGGTTTTTCTGACTTAATTCAGTGGAAACAGCGTCCACTACGAGATTTCACAACCACTTCTTTAGATGGAGTGATGATTGGAAATCCACCTTATGGTGAGCGTATTGGAGACATCGATGTCATAGGTGATATGATTGATGATTTGGGACGTATAATGGACGCTCATCCATCATGGTCTGTTTATATGTTGTCTTCAATGGAAGACTTTGAAACATTATATGGACGAAGAGCCACTAAAAAACGTAAATTATTTAATGGATTTATTCAAACAGAATATTATCAATATTGGGGTAGAAAATCACCTCGTGATTAGTACACGAAACGGATAGGTCAACCTATCCGTTTTGTTATCGTTTGAAAGGGGATTTATATGAAAGAAAATTTACCATTTGCACTATCCAAAGACCGTTCGTTTTTCGAATCGCTCAGTGATTGGATAGGAGATGTCCTATATGATGAATTACCTGAAAAAGGATTTGAATGTCGTGATGAGCAAATATTTATGGCCTATCAAATTGAAAAATCATTAAAAGAGAAAAGCGTTCTGTTTGCAGAAGCAGGCGTGGGAACAGGAAAGACCATCGCATATTTACTGCCTGCCATTTCGTATGCTCGCTATACAGGGAAACCTGCATTAATCTCATGTGCAGATGAAACACTGATCGACCAACTTGTAAAAAAAGAAGGCGATATTCAAAAGCTTCAAGATACACTTGGTTGGAATATCGATGTTCGTTTAGCTAAATCTCGCGACCAATATTTATGTTTAAAGAGACTTGAACATGAACAAAAAACGAATAATGAAGATTTTTTATTAGAGATTGAAGATGGTATTCCTGACTTTGTTTATGGTCATCAGTCATTGCAGTCTGTTCACCCATATGGTGAGCGCAGCGCTTTTCCAGACGTTAACGATGAAGACTGGCAAAAAGTGAATTATCATCCAATTCAGCAATGTGCTGTTTGTGATATTCGCAATCGTTGTGGTCAAACAATCCATCGTCAAAATTACCGTGAAGCAGCAGATTTAATTATTTGTTCACATGATTTTTTAATGGAGCATGTTTGGACGAAGGAATCGCGTTTACGTGAAGGCCAAATGCCTCTACTGCCTGAAACTTCAATGATTATTTTAGATGAAGGTCATCTATTAGAATTTGCTGCTCAACGTGCTTTAACGTATGAAGTACAAAGTCAAACGCTTGTATCATTAATTGATCGTGTTGCTCAAGATGGCGTGCGTGAAAAAACATTACGCTTGCTTGAAAAGTTGCAAGATTCACATGATGACTTTTTTAAGGAATTGCTTGTACATGCATATGGAGAAGAAGGAGAACGTCTACATATAAAGAAAACCGACCTTGTACTGCAAATAGGACGTCAAATTGTTGACTTAGTCGATCAAATACTTGAAGAATTTGTATTTGAGTCTGAACTTTATACAATCGATGAATACGATCTTCGTATGTTTGAAGAGTATTTAGAACAATATGTATTTTCTCTTAAATTATTTGTTCAAAAGAGTGATGCAGTTGATTGGTTAGAAGAAAAAGATGGTCTGGAAACACTTGTCATTATGCCGCGATTGGTAACAGACATATTAAATGAAAAACTATTTACAAGTAAACTACCAGTGGTATTCTCTTCAGCAACATTGTCCATCAATAAGGACTTTACGTATATTTCGGATGCGCTTGGTATTGATCAATACCATTCGTTTAGCGTACCTTCACCATTTGATTACGATGAAGTTATGAAAATTTTTGGTCATTCTATAGTTAATATGACAAAAGCTCAAAAAGCGAAAGAGTTACTTGTAGATTCAAAGGAACCTACACTATTACTGTTTAAATCTAAGCATGATATGGTGAATTTTGAACACACTCTAACAGCTGAAGAGAGATTGGGCATGGTTTTTGAAGGGGAACGAGAGTTATCTTCCATAGTGCGTGATTTCCAAGCAGGTCTTATCTCGACATTATGTTCTTATCATTTATGGGAAGGTCTCGATTTGCCAGCAGAAGCATTAACGCGCGTCATTATTTTTGATTTACCATTTCCACCACATGATCCTTTATTTGATGCAAAGCGAAAATTCTCTAATAATCCTTTTGAAGAAGTAGAGTTGCCATTTATGTTACTTCGTCTACAACAAGGTATGGGACGCCTTATTCGCACATCCGCTGATCACGGGTCGATTCATTTATTACTATCTAATGAAGAAAAACAATTGAGTACATCATTTTCTCATGTACTACCAGTTGAAATAAATTGGGTTTAATTTATTAATACATTCATTAATCAGGTGCATTTAATCAACTAACCAACTAAAGCATCTTGTTATGTAGATATATCCATGTTATTATCTTTAGACGTCTGAATTTAATGAGTGATTGATATGATTCTCCTTACAATTAATCGAACTTTGAATAGTCTTACAAAAACCCTTGACTGAAAACAGTCAAGGGTTTTTGTTGCCTAAGGGAAAAACTTTTAGTGGAGGTACTAAGTTATGTTTAAGGGTAACAATTCTAATGCTTCAATCATAGCCGTGTGGATTAGTTTAATAAGTAACGTTATATTAACTGGACTTAAAATTAGCGTTGGGTTTATTGTGAAAAGTCCAGTTCTTCTTGCCGATGGGTTTCATAATGCTGGGGATGTTATAGCATCCTGTGCGGCTTTAATATCCATGCGCATTTCTAAACGTCCAGCAGATGAAGACCATCCTTATGGACACGGCAAAGCCGAAGTAATAAGTTCTGCAATTATAGCGATAATTTTAGGAATGGCAGCAATTTATATTGCTTATGAAGCAATTTCTGCATTCTTCGAGGAACCCGCCAAAGGAAGCTACCTCGCTCTACTAATAGCTTTCATTTCTCTTGTCTGGAAACAGGTTTTATACGTGTATACAATTCGAATTGGAAAATTGACTAATAGCAAAGGATTAATTGCGACAGCGTATGACCATCTTGCCGATGTTTATGCTTCTATGGCCGCAGTTTTAGGGATTGGTCTCTCCTTGATTGGCGATATTTTTAGTATTCATATCCTATCTTATGGAGATCCATTTGCGGGGATTATTGTATCGATTTTTGTGTTCAAACTAGCTTATGAGATTGGTAAAGAAGCCTTAGATATACTTATGGAAAAAACCGTAGTTCAAGAAAGGTTGAATGACTTTGCTAACTTAATTAACTTAGTTCCAGAGGTAAAACGTATTGATCGCTTACGGGCTAGGGAACATGGTCATTATATACTTGTAGACATTCGTGCTAGTATTCCAGGGGATATGACAATTCAAGAAGGACATGATATTTCACGCAAAATAAAGAAAATTATTTTGGAAAATCATAATGATGTAGATGAAGTTCTTATTCACTTGAATCCTTGGTATGCAGAAGAGCCTTAAATATTAATAAGTACATTTATGAAAAGTTGGTCGCACTAATAATTGTTGGTTAAATTGAAAAACTTTTCAGTCTTTATGATAAAATAAGAGAGATATTTAAGTATTTAGGAGGTTTTGACATGGAAACGACAGAGAAATTTATAAATTATGTTAAAAAGATGCAAGCTTATTCGGAAGCGATTGGCCTTATGTATTGGGATTTACGAACTGGTGCTCCGAAAAAAGGAATCGAACAACGTTCACAAGTAATTGGCACTTTGTCTTCTGAAGTATTTGGGATGCAAACTTCTGATGAATTAGCTGAAATGCTAGTAGAACTAGAAAATAACTTAGAATCGTTGGATTTAATAACAAAACGAACTGTTAAAAAAATGAGAAAAGAATACAATATGAGTAAAAAAATTCCTGCAGATGAATATAGAGAATTTGTGATTTTGACATCAAAAGCAGAATCGATCTGGGAAGAAGCAAAGGAAAAATCTGATTTTTCTCTATTTTTCCCATATTTAAAAGAAATCGTTGAGACAACTAAAAGATTCGTTTCTTTCTGGGGAGTAAAAGATAACAACCCTTACAACACACTACTTAATGAATATGAGCCAGGGATGACGACGGAAATTCTTGATGACGTATTTGGTGAATTAAGAAATAAAATTGTTCCTTTAGCGAAAAAGATAGCTGAATCACCAAATCAACCTAAAACAGATTTCTTATTTAAATATTTTCCAAAAGAAAAACAAAAACAATTTAGTTTAGATATCTTAAAACAGCTTGGTTATGACTTCAACGCTGGACGTTTAGATGAAACCGTACATCCATTCGCTACCGGTTTAAATCGTGGTGATGTTCGAATAACGACGAAATATGATGAGAATGATTTCCGGACAGCAATTTTCGGGACTATACATGAATGTGGTCATGCGTTATACGAACAAAATATCTCAGCTGAATTAGAAGGATTACCACTTTCAACTGGAACATCAATGGGAATCCATGAATCACAGTCATTATTTTATGAAAACTTTGTAGGTCGTAACGAAAAGTTTTGGGAACAAAACTTTTCAACTCTTCAAGCATACGCACCTGAACAATTTGGACATGTTGCAGTAGGGGATTTCTTAGCAGCCATCAATGAGTCCAAGTCTTCGCTCATTCGAATTGAGGCTGACGAATTAACTTATCCACTTCATATTATGATTCGTTACGAAATTGAAAAAGGGTTATTTAATGGAGATATGCAAGTTGAAGAGCTTCCTCAAATTTGGAATGATAAATATGAAGAATACTTAGGTGTACGACCAACAAATGACGCGGAAGGGATTTTACAAGATGTTCACTGGGCAGGTGGGGCATTTGGATACTTCCCATCTTATGCACTCGGATTTTTGTACGCTTCTCAACTGAAATCAGCTATGTTGAAAGATCTTCCACACTTTGATGACCTTTGTGCAAACGGTAATTTAGAACCGATTAAAGAGTGGTTAACGGAGAAAGTTCATCGTCATGGCAGTATGAAGAAACCATTAGAAATTCTTCAAGAGGCAACAGGTGAGGGATTAAATGCGATATATTTAGTAAATTATTTAGAGGAGAAATATGGACGGATTTATCAATTGGTTTAATAATGAAAATGATTAATTTCCTTGCTTTAGCCTCTCTAATGTTCGATAGTAAGAGATCTTTAACCATTTGAATTATTTAGTCCATGACAGTCAGTTATGTGGAGCTAATACTAGAAGCTGGGTTCAACCTTTTAATAGGTTAAACTCAGCTTCTTTGAATTCTTGGATACAATATTGTCACAGTTAAATTAAGTCCTCGCTTTCGCTTATTCATATAAAATCTTCTACAATAGATGTTATAACCGTGATGTAATTTACTCAAATATCACATATCATTTAAAGGTAGGAGTAAAAACGTTTATGGAACAGCTAAAAAAACTAGCATATGCAGAGAAAAAAACGATAGTTACTTTGGTAATCATATCAATTTTGATAGCTTTCTCAATTATTGGGCAAGCATACTTCGTTGTCACAATTGTCGATATGATTTTCCTTAAAGGGCATTCATTTCAAGATGTTATTCCATTATTAGGTGCTCTATTACTTGTCTTTTTTGTAAGAGCCATGCTAATTTATTTGAATGGACGGACTGGAGTGAAAATGGCGTCAAAAGTAAAACGAGGCATTAGAAAGACATTGTTACATAACTTTTCAACAAATCCTATACAGGCATCACTTACTGGACAGTCAGGTAGAAAAGTGAGTGTCATGATGGATGCTGTTGATGAAATCGATAGCTATTTCAGTAAGTATATTCCACAAATGATTCAAACAATGATTGTTCCATTAATAGTGTTGGTCGTTATATTTTCGCAGCATATGTATACAGGTTTAATCATCCTGTTTACAGCTCCTTTTATTCCGATTTTCATGATTATTATTGGGATCAAAACCAAAAAGAAGTCAGATGAACAGATGGAAAAAATGACAGCATTTTCTGGGCGTTTTTTAGATACGCTTCAAGGCTTGACGACACTTAAATTATTTGGAAGATCAGCACAGCAAAAAGAAGGTATTCGCAAAAGTAGTCTCGATTTTCGGGATGCGACGATGGAAGTATTGAAGGTTGCCTTCTTGTCGTCCTTGATGCTCGAGTTTATTTCCATGCTCAGCATTGGAATCATTGCGCTTGAAATTGGATTTCGTCTCATTGTTTTTGATAGCATTTCGTTCTTTGCCGCATTCTTTGTATTAGTACTGGTGCCTGAATTCTTTTTATCCTTGAAAGACTTAGGTAGTGCATTTCATACAGGAAGAAGCAGTATGAGCGCTGCAAAAATTGTAATGGAAGAATTGGCTGAAAACGAACCTGCTATGCAATGGGATGATAAAAACTCAATGTATGAATCAACTCCACCATCAATTAAATTGAATGGAATGGGATTCACATATGGTGAAAATAGATTTGCATTAAAAAATATTCAGGCAGAGATTCCTCCGTATGGACAAGTTGCCATTGTTGGTAGGAGTGGTTCTGGAAAAACTACGCTGTTACATGTAATTGCTGGTCTAGTCGGTCATACTGAAGGAGAAATACTGGTCAATGGTCTTACTCGAAGGGACTATAATGAAAAAGAATGGTTTGATCAATTGAGTTATATTTCTCAACAACCCTACCTATTTTCCGGCACGATTGAAGAAAATATAGTAATTGGTGGGAACAGAGAAGTTTCTCGACTGGAAGTAGAGGAGGCTGCTAAAAAAGCAGGTATATCCGAAATGATTGAGTCTCTAAAACAAGGATATGATACGCCGATTGGAGAAGCGGGAAGAGGGCTTTCAGGTGGGGAGAAACAGCGAATTGCAATAGCCAGAGCATTTTTAAAGAGACCATCTATCATTTTGTTTGATGAGCCGACAACGGGTCTAGACCTTCAAACAGAGCAAATACTGCAAGCATCTATAAAAGAATTGTCTAAATATTCTACCGTCATTACTGTCGCGCACAGGCTTCATACAATTAAGAACGCCGATAAAATTTTATTCCTAACAGATGGGAATCTATTGGCTGAAGGATCTCATACAGAGCTTATTAATTCAGTGGAAGAATATCGTAATATGGTGTCGGTTCAAAAAGGAGGCGACACGTAATGAAGGATATAGCAATAGTAATAAAATTAGTGATTACTGAGAAAAAGGATATACTTTTTTCGGTTTTCTTCGGTTTCATCGCAGGTATTGCTGCAGTTGGTCTGTTTGCTTCAAGTGGCTATTTAATTTCAAAAGCTGCTCTTGCCCCCCCTCTATACACACTGACAATCATGATGGCATCGCTAAAGCTTTTCGGTATCGCTTCAGCATTAAGTCGATATGCGGAACGTTATTTCTCGCATCGTGCAACCTTTTCAATATTAAGTAATTTAAGAGTCTCATTTTACGAAAGGCTTGAGCCATTGGCACCGAGTATTTTTCAAAAATACCGAAGTGGAGATCTACTTGCGCGTATTGTAGGAGATGTTGAAAGTCTACAAAATTTCTTTTTACGCGTATTTTACCCGCCAATTATTCTGGTTATCGTCTTTTTAAGCACCATTTTTTTCCTTGCCTTTTACTCGGTTTATGTGGCATTCGCATTACTCGCTGGTTTGATTCTTACAGGTATTATCTTGCCAGTACTTTTCGCGTTACGTCAAAGAACAATCGAATCCAATGTCAGGGAAGAGCGTGGTGAATTATCTACAGAAGTGACTGAGCTACTTTATGGATTCCGTGATTTGAAAATATACCAGAAGTTAGAAGGGAAAAAACAACGCTTAATCAAATCATCAGATGCTTACGTCAAAGTGCAAGAAAGGAAGGGAATAACTGACAAGTTCAACCTTTCGATGAATCTGTTTGCTGGACTATTCGTCTCCTGGATTGTGTTGGTTCTGGGTGCTTATTTAGTGGTTGAGGGTCAATTAGATGGCATTTTTTTAGCGATGCTTATGATGATTTCGTTGACTGTATTCGAAAATGCCACGCCAATGGCTATTTTACCTAGTCATTTGGAAGATAGCAGAAGGGCGGCAACTCGACTCTTTTCTGTTACAGACGTTACTCTACAAAAAGAAAATCCATTAGACAAAATGGAAAGTATCACTAGTTCCAAATCTCTAGAGATTGACATGATGGATGTAACATTTTCTTTCCCAACAGACAGTCGTCTGGTGCTTAACAAGGTTTCACTGAACTTACCAGAGGGTTCAAAAACAGCAATTGTTGGACCTAGTGGCTCAGGAAAATCAACCTTGTTACAGCTGTTAATGAAGTTTTATCAAGCAGATGGAGGGACGATCAAGATAGACGGAGTGCCCATTAGTCAGCTAACCCAAGAAAATATTTGGCAAGAAACAAATATCATTTTACAAGAAAATCATTTCTTCTACGGAACAATACGCGATAACTTACTTATCGCAAAAGATGGACTAACAGATGAACAAATGGTTGAAATGTTAGCGAAAGTAAATCTAGAATCCTTATCTTTAAAAGACTTAGTATTTGAAAAAGGTGAGAATCTGTCTGGCGGTGAAAAACAGAGACTAGCTATTGCTAGAGCCATGTTAAAAGGGGGGCATTTATGGTTATTGGATGAGCCAACTTCTTCGGTGGACGCTTTAGCAGAACAATCCATCTATCGTCATCTCTTCCATTTAGCGAAGCACGATACACTTGTTCTCGTTAGTCATCGTTTGACGGGACTAGAAATGATGGATCAAATAATTGTAATGGAACAAGGAATAATCATCGAAAGTGGATCGTTTGAAGAACTTATGAATAAAAAAGGGTACTTCTATAAAATGAAGCAGATAGAAAAGAGTGTTTTTATGTAATCTGAGCTTCTCTTCATTAATGAAGACATATCAAAAGGTCCATTTCTTAAGTGAATTGGACCTTTTGATGAAAATCTATTAAAAAAACGACCAACTTAAGTGATAACTCGATTTCTAATATTCATAATTTATAAGTAGTAGATTATTTTGAATTAGACAAAGAGAGGTTAAACATAGTAATTAGAGTGGTTAAAAGTAAAAGGACAAGATCATTTTTTAATGATCTCGTCCTTTTATTAGTAAATACCTGTTGGTAGAAATCTATTCTTATGAAATAGGAATTTCAATGTCTAATAAAGGTGGATATTGTTGTGATCCAAAAATATCACCTTCACCAGGGTCGCCACTTGGTTTTGCTCGTTTAATAGTAAATTTAATGGCAAAAGCAGGATCGAAGTGAACAAAATCTGTAATTTTATCTTTTGAAATACCATAGATGCTAGCGATTGTATCTTGAGTTATGCAATTACTTTTTATAACCATATCATAATTTTCTTTTTCTCTAAAAATAATATCAAAAGTAATTCTATCAGTACCAGCATTTTTACTTCGAATCGTTTTTGCTAATTCATTAAGTGTTTTTGTTTGCATAGAATGCATTCCCCTTTCTATTATACTTTTACGGTATTACCAATTTTGATTAGGTTAACATCAAATAGTTCTAATGGATCAGCTACCGGAGTTACGTGATTCATTGTCCAAGAATAAGTGTCTCCAGCATATATAACATCATCTACAATAAATGCTGCTGTACCTGCTGTACCTTTAACTTCTGGTAAACGAGCATAGAATATTTGTCTTGTAGCAAATAATGAAACGGCTTCTGCATTTTCTTTTGTATCTGCAATACCTTCTATAATAATGCCAAGTTCATGAGATTTAATTTCTTTAACAGGTTCTAAATCACCCATTACGCCATCTTTACCGAAAATTCTGAAATTCAAATGATAGTCAAGACCTTTAAACTCTTCAGCAACTTGGCCTCGAGAAAGCTCAATTACCTTATCGATGTTTTTGATTGTATAAGGATCTCTTACTCCAGCTATTCCAATGTACTTCTCTCCGACTTTTCCTGAACCTTCTAATTTCACCTTTACGTCGCCTTCAATTGGAATAAATTTAGAACCAGTAATTCTAGTAGTTTTTTCATCATACTGTTCATATTTACAATTGGTCATATCTAACATTCCGCCAGCAACGTATTCAAAATAAGGGTTTGAACGTTCATACATGGCATGTCCTGCAACAGAAGCAATGGTACAACGTTGTTCCGGATGCATTGCAGTTACTTTTACATCATCTTGAGTGATGGTACCAATTACACTTTCTTTTGCACCATAAGGTTCAGCACAGAAACTTGCACATTCAAGAACTTTACCAAGATAATATGCTAAATCTTCTGGGAAACCTTCACGGATAGCAGGGGCGGCAAAAATTGCAGCATCACTAGAACGTCCGCCAATAACTACATCAGCACCCATATCTAAAGCTTTAATAAATGGATGAACACCAGCAACAGCAACTATTCGCTTAGTTTTTACAAGGTCTCCATCTGTTAATGAGCTTCTATCATCTAGACCTTCAATAGTAATTCCTTTTTGCATCTTGTCTTGTAAATAACCTTTGTCTACTTCTGAATAAAAGTATGCTAGGTTAAAGCTCGGCAAATTATGTTCTTTTGCTAAATCTTTAATGATTTGAACATACAAATCAACTCGACTATTCGCTCCTGTATCACCAGATGATCCAATTAACATTGGTACACCCTGTTCCCTTGCAGCCAGTAACATAAGTTCTAAATCGTGTTTCTGCCATTTATACATACTGACTGATCTGTCAGATCCGAGTGCCGAAGCTCCGATATCATCACTTCCTGAGTCACAACAATAGTAATCTGGTTTTGTAGCTGCTGCGATTCTAAAACTCTCCTCTTTCGTTGGAGCGAAGCCTAAATGGCCATTTGGACAAACAATGCGAAGTTCTTTTTTTCTCATAATGATTCTCCTGTCAGAATTATTTTGTGATGACATGTTATAACCACTTGCTAAACATAGTTTAAAACGTAATATTCTATTTGTCAAATCAGAATATTGAAAATTTAAGCAAATTAAAAAACCTATCTAATGTAATTAGATAGGTTAAATATATATATTTAGAGATTTCGTGTAATGAAAAATTTATATTTATCTCCTCGGTAATGAGTTTCCTTGTATTCAACAGGCTTGCTATTACAGTAAACAATAGAAGTTACACGTAAAATTGGTGAACCTTTCTCAACTCTTAATATTTTAGATAATTGTTCATTTGACACATGCGCCTCCATTGTTTGTTCTACATGTGTAGGGAAATCATTTGAGATTTCTTTGTGCAAATCGAGTGTAGAAAAGGGTGTATTCTTCATTAGTGCCTCATCAGCAGCGGCTATCATTTTTTTACCTATGTCATAAGTAAAGTAACTGTCATAAAAAACGATAGGACTATCGTCAGCAAAACCAACTAATCGAAGGTTTGCCACTTTTTCCATGATATCAATATCTAAGAGTCTAGAAATCTGAAAATTACAGGATATAATCTCAGAACTCCATTTTTCCGTCCTTGCTACAAGACCCTGTTGCGATAATGTAGTTTGAAAATTATCTACAGAACTTAACTTTTGTTGAATTTTGGGTTTTGTAACAAAAGTGCCAATTCCATGTTTTCTATATAATAAACCTTCATTTTCAGCTAAAGAGATTGCTTGACGAACCGTTATCCTACTAACCTCATATATTTCACAAAGTTGTCTTTCAGAAGGGAGCTGTTCATCAATTTTTAATTCTCCAACTTTAATTTTATGTTCTATTACTTTTTTTAGTTGTTCATATAAAGGACTAGCTGTATTACGATCTAAGAGCATTTTATCACCTTTCTCATTCAGTTAGATGTAGATTAATGTATATATTTAACCAATTAAATACATAAGAGCTTAAAATTACTATAATTACTTATATAGATATAAGTCGAACAAACGTAAACCTTAGTACATCTTAATACAACTTAGTATAATCTAATACAATAATATTTACCAATATAAAACATTAAAAAGTAATTGACATCACATGTTATAACCACTTATAATCAAAGTTGTATTAACAGTTTATTTTGAATTAAAAGAATATAAAACTAAGGGGGAAGAAATGTGAAGAAGAAGTTTCACTTTTTATTGATCTTAGCAAGTGCGTTTTTCATTGCTGCATGTAGTCCAGGACAACAGTCAAATGAGAGTAGTTCAGAATCAGGAAAGGAAGACGGCAAAAAAGTAGTTAACGAAGATTCCACTGTAATTGTCGGTATAGCATCACCAATTCTTACACTGGATCCTGCTAATTCTCGTGACCGTGTTACTGAAAGCGTTCTCAGAAATGTTTTTGATGGTTTGGTTACAAGAGCCCCTGATGGCACTGTAGAACCACAAATTGCTGAATCATGGGATAACCCGACACCGACAGAATGGACTTTCACAATTAGAGAAGGAATTAAATTCCATGATGGTACACCATTAACAATTGAAGATGTAGTATTTACTTTTGAAAGAATTATTAATGAGGGATCGATTAATGGTGAAACATCTCCAAGAAAAGGTCTATTAGGTCCATTAACAAAAGTAGAGAAGGTAGATGAAGTAACGGTCAAATTTACATTAGAAGAACCATGGCCAATCATTATTCAAATGTTGCCTCACCAACAAATTGTACCTAAAGCTTACATTGAAGAAGTTGGCGATGAAGATTTTGCTAAAAATCCAATTGGAGCAGGACCGTTTATGGTAAAGAGTGCATCACTAGATGAAAGGATTGAATTGGAAAGGTTTGATGATTATTATGGAGGAAAACAAGCGATTAAAACGTTAGTTTTTGATGTAATTCCAGAAAACTCTTCTAGAATTGCCGCACTTCAATCTGGTGCAGTTCAACGAATACAAGGAGTGCCTCCTGTATTGGTTAGTCAGTTAGAACAACAGGACGATCTTGAAGTTAAAACAGCAAATGGTACAAGAGTATATATGATTGAGATGAATACAAATAAACCTCCTTTTGATAATGAGAAAGTTAGACAAGCGATGAATTATGCAGTAAATATGGATGAGATTGTTGAAACGATGCTAGAAGGATATGGTTCTAGATTAGCAGGACCACTTCTTCAAGAAGCCTTTGGATTAAATGAGGATTTAAAACCTTATGAATACAATCCAGAAAAAGCAAAACAATTATTAACGGAAGCTGGTTATGCTGATGGATTTTCAGTCGTAATTGATGCAAAAGACACCCAGAGTGAAGTGGTTCAAGCTGTTGCAGCACAATTACGTGAAGTTGGAGTAGATGCTCAAATTCGCGTATGGGATTGGGGAGTACTAGGACCATTAATTGAAAATGGAGAAAGACTTATGTATATGACGGATTGGGGTAATTCAACTCAAGACCCTTATGATTTTTTAAATCCTAAATTAATTACAGAAGATAGAGGAAACTTTAGCTTTTATAGTAACAAAAGAGTGGATGAACTCTTGAATGATGCTTCGATAGAACTAGACGTTGATAAAAGAAAAGACATGTATTATGAGGCACAAGAAATTATCTATGATGAAGCACCATGGATTTTTGGATATTCAATGTTTGAAATTGAGGCTGGTGTAAAAAACCTTAAAAATTGGGAACCAGCAACTGACTCGATGTTAAAAATGCACGATGTCTATTTAGAATAATAAAAATAAATTATGACCAAAAGGCTGTGAACTTAAATTAGGTTTTTTGGTCATAATTAGGAACGAATAAAAAGGGGGGGGAAAAGTGAGTTGGATTAAGATAGTAGAAAGAATCTTGTTAACGATCCCTGTAATGTTCGGTATTACATTAATTGTTTTCTTATTTATGAGATTCACACCAGGTGACCCAGTAGATTTGATGATGGGTAGTGATGGGAATGTAAGTGAATCTGAAATTGCGGCATTGAAAGAACAATATAATTTGGATGCTTCCATACCGGTTCAACTATATGATTATTTTACGGGAATTCTTACTGGTGATTTTGGTGAATCTTTTACAAAATCTAAACCTGTTCTTGATTTAATCGTAGAAACTTTGCCCGCCACTATCGAGTTAGCATTAATGGCAGTGTTATTTTCTGTTCTTATAGGGATTCCAATCGGAGTATATTCAGCTGTAAAACAAAATAGTCTTATTGATCGATTGTCTATGGGAGGCTCTTTCTTTGGGATTTCTGTTCCTCCATTTTGGCTTGGAATCGTATTAATCTTCATATTTTCCGTTCATTTAGGTTGGACTCCGGTAAAAGGGCGAGTTGATTTTGGTATTGAAATTCAAAGAATTACTGGACTAAATCTAGTAGATAGTTTTATCACAGGTAACTGGAGTGCATTTAAAAGTTCCTTTATGCACCTCGTTCTTCCGGCAATTACCTTGGGAGCAGCAACATCTTCCGTTATTGCTAGGGTAACGAGGTCAACGATGTTGGAAGTGCTTAGAGCGGATTATGTAACATTAGCAAGAGCAAAAGGATTAAAAGAAAGTCATGTCATTATCAAGCATGCATTACGAAACGGGTTAATTCCAACTGTAACCGTTATTGGTTTAGAGATTGGAATATTACTAGGCGGTAACATGATAGTTGAAACTGTTTTCGGTTGGCCAGGGCTAGGAAGGTTAGCGGTAGAGGCAATTTTCAGTCGCGATTATCCACTAGTACAAGGTGTAGTCATGTTTTATGCATTTACATTCGTAATGGCAAATTTATTAGTTGATACACTTTACACATATTTAAATCCCAAAATTGGAATGTAATAGTTAAGTTGGAGGTGAAAAAATGAACCGATCGACTACTGAAATGGCCTATAAAAAGACACAAGCATCTATTTCTCCACAACGTCAAAAAATAAATTTGCTTTTTAATAATGTCATGGATTTCTCTAAAAAACTTGTCAGACATCCTTCAGCGTGTATTGGAGCAATTGTGATTTCACTGTTTATGGCGGTTGCTATTTTTGCACCATGGATTGCACCTCACAGTGCTGTTGAGGGGGATCTGATGAATAGGTTTGTTCCTCCATTTTGGGTAGATGGTGGTAGTGCAAAATTTATTTTAGGAACAGATTCTATGGGGATGGACCTATTATCTCGAATAATTTGGGGAGCAAGAGTTTCGATGACTGTGGGTATCATTGCAATTTCATCTGCAATGATTATTGGAACGACGTTAGGATTGATTGCAGGATATTTTAGAGGATGGTTTGATACAATACTTTGTCGAATATCTGAATTAATGAGTGCTTTTCCATTCCTTATTTTTGCAATCGCAATGATGGCTTTTCTTGGTCCTGGTTTTTGGAACCTTATCCTTGCATTAGTTTTTATTAGTTGGATTGAATTTTTCAGGGTTGTTCGTGGAGAGATAATGAATGAAAAAACTAAAGAATATGTTGAAGCAGCAGTGGCTATTGGAAGATCTCATTTTAAGGTGATGGTTTCCGAAGTATTACCAAATATTATTCACTCAATCTTAGTATTAGCAACATTAAGATTAGGATTTTTAATTATTATGGAAGCTTCTTTAAGCTTTCTAGGACTTGGAATACAACCACCTACAGCTGCATGGGGTTCAATGATTAGTGCAGGTCGAGATTATATGTTAAATGCTTGGTGGATAACTACGCTACCAGGAATTGCGCTCATAATTTTAATATTAAGTATTAATTTACTTGGAGAAGGTTTAAGAGATATTTTAGATCCAAGATTAAAATCTAAATAACTTCAAAGGAGAGAAGGTATGCTAAATATAAAAAATTTATCAATCGGATATGAAACGGAAAGAGGAGTAGCTAAAGCAGTTAATAATATTGATTTAACAGTAGAAAAGGGGAAGATTTTAGGACTTGTAGGGGAATCTGGCTGCGGTAAAAGCACAGTACTATATTCTTTAATGGGACTAATTTCATCACCTGGAAAAATTCTTGATGGTAGTGTCTCATTTGAGGGGAAGGAATTGACCAAGTTTTCAAAGGAAGACTGGAGAAATGTCCGTGGAAAAGAAATAGCTATGATTTTTCAAGATCCTATGACTACCTTAAATCCTGCTTATAAAATCGGAGATCAAATAAAAGAATCTTTTTTAATACATCAAGACAAAAAACCGCTCTCATATAAACGATTCTTCAAACGAAGTGATGAAGATAAAGTAGCACGTGAGAGAGTGTTAGAGTTAATGGATGAAGTTGGAATTCCAGCTCCGGATTCTCGATTTAGTGAATATCCTCATCAATTTAGTGGGGGGATGCAACAAAGAGCGATTATAGCGATTGCACTTTCCTGTAATCCAAAGTTATTGTTAGCAGACGAACCAACTACCGCTTTGGATGTAACTGTTCAAGCTCAAATCTTAGAATTAATGAAAACAATTAATAAAACGCATGGAACAAGTATCATTGTTGTCACACATGACTTAGCGGTCGCCTCTGAATTTTGTGATGAGATTGCGGTAATGTATGCTGGCCAGATTGTTGAACGTGGTCATGTTGATGATATCGTCGAAAATCCAAAGCATCCTTACACACAAGGATTAATTAATTCGATACCTAAAATTGAGAATCGCGAGAAAATTAAACCAATTCCAGGAAATGTAGTTGATATATTGGAGTTAGGAGAAGGATGTGCTTTTGCAAGTCGTTGTGCTTTTGCAAAAGAAGAATGTAATCAAAACCAACAGATGCTGAGTTTGGAAAATGGTCGTCAAGTCAGATGTATTCTCTATAAGGAGGAGGCTTTATTAATACAATGAATTTGTTACTAGGAGAAAAAAATATAAAATTAGATCTAAATCAAAAAAAAGTATCTCCATTAGTATCAATAAACAATGTAAAGAAACACTATGTTAATAAGGTCTCTTTACTAGAAAAATGGTTAGGTAAAGAGGAGGACAAAGTTGTCCATGCTGTAGATGGGGTTAATTTAAATATTTTCCCTGGAGAAACACTCGGAATTGTTGGAGAAAGCGGATGTGGTAAGTCATCATTAGGTAGAACAATCCTTCGTTTACATGATGCAACCGAGGGGGAGGTTCTTTATAATAATGAGAATATTTTTGACTACAATCCAAAACAAATGAAAGATTTTAAGAAAAAAGCTCAAATTATATTCCAGAATCCTTATGCTTCTCTTAACCCTAGAAAAACTGTACGAAGTATTTTAAGTATTGCTTTATTAAATAGAGGAATTAATGATTTACACCAACAAGAAGAAGAGATGATGAAATTAGTAAATCGCGTTGGACTGTCATATAGGCACTTAGACAATTATCCTCATCAATTTAGTGGTGGGCAACGGCAGAGAATCGGTATCGGTCGTGCATTGGCTATGCAACCAGAATTTATAGTTGCTGATGAGCCAGTCTCTGCGTTGGATGTATCTGTCCAAGCTCAAATTATTAATTTATTAGAAGAGTTACAAGAAGAATTAAATTTAACCTATTTATTTATTGCTCATGACTTAAGTGTTGTAAATTATATTAGTGATCGTGTTGCAGTCATGTATTTAGGGAAAATTGTGGAAATTGGTAAAACTGAGGATTTGTTTAAAAATCCTCTCCATCCTTATACAAGAGCATTATTGTCAGCAGTTCCTTCTTTAGACAAAAAGCAACGTAGAGAAAGAATTTTATTAAAAGGGAGTGTACCGACTCCTCTTAACCCCCCTTCAGGATGTAGATTTCATACTAGATGTCCAGTTAAAATTGGGAGGATTTGCGAGGAAGTAAACCCAGAGTGGACAGAAAGAGGAAATCAAGGGGTTGCATGTCATTTGCATGAATAATCTTAGTTTTTACTATATAAATCTTAGTTTTCTAGAATAAGGGAGTGCTATCGTATGAAACCATGGATTGGTGTTACAGCTCATATAGATAAAGGAGAGTCTCAAGATATTTACCCAAATCATCCTCTCCTTTATATAGAGCGTCACTATATAGAGGCTCTGCAAAGCCATAATATGCAACCAATTTTATTACCCCCAATTTTAGACAGGAATGAAATAAAAAGGTATTTAGGAAAATTAGATGGCCTACTATTATCAGGAGGCGGAGTTTTACCATTAAAAGAACCATCAAGTACATTACCCGGATTAAAAGGGACCGGGGGTGAACGTTATAATAATGAATTAACTTTATTACAGGAAGCTTTACCTTTGAAAATTCCTATTTTGGGAGTTTGTAGAGGGGAACAAATGATTAATGATGTTTGTGGTGGAACATTAAAAAATATAAATGGTTTAATTGAGCATCATCAAGAAAAACAAAATATTCCTGGAGATATACCAACGCATGAAATCAAATTGGAAACAAGTAGTCAGCTTGGAAACATCCTTGGGAATAAAACAGTACAAGTAAACTCCTTCCACCGCCAATGTATAGACCGTTTAGGTGATGGGCTAAAAGTATCTGCTTTGTCAGTAGAAGACAATATCATAGAGGCGATTGAGGGAGAGCAACATCCATGGTTAATTGGATTACAGTTCCATCCGGAGCGATTATGGAAAAATGATTCCATTTGGTCTAATTTGTTTAATAATATGTATGAAGCTACTAAGCTATATAGCCATAATAAAAAATAACAATCATGAGTGTATTGTTATCAAACTGATATTAAAAAGTAAAAGAGCTACGCTTCTTTTTTATAAAGAAGCGTAGCTCTTTTTTATTTACTTTTAACTTACTTTACTCATCTACTTCGCAATTAAACTCGTAAGTATTAGTACTTCAACTCAATCCATTGCCTGATAGTTATGTTTGTACATTATCAGCCTAAATTCTTTTAAACTGCTGTTTAAACTCAAAACTAATTGTCAATATCGTGCTTAATACACTATTTACTTACTACATAACTAATCAAAAACTAACTGAGAAACACTTATGATTTTAAAAAAACCGCCAGTGGAATAATTCGGATTGGAAATTCAGAATTTTCATAATCCATTGACAGAAAAATAATTGGTTGTTATATTGAAAGTAATAGTATTAAATTAAAAAACTAACTGCCAAATCTAGCAGACTCTATTGTATAAATGGAGCTATAAGTAGATAGAAGCCAGTTATACAGACGGGACTTATTTAGCTACCCCTTGTCTTTATAATTGGCTTTTTTAATTTAGACACTAATAAATATGTACAATGAAGACTTCCAGTTGGATTATCTTTTACTTAGGTTCTACTTTCAATCTACTAATAATACATTGTCTAATTGAGCTTATATGTATCTATTTAGGATTGGAATGCATATATAGTAATACCTATACCTAACGTATGTGTGCGCTTATTTTTAGCGTTTGGTATTTTAATAAACTACTAAAAATTGAGGAGGAAATGAATATGAATATGAATGAATTAATCGAATTGGACAAGAAGCACTTTATTCACCCGACGTCATCCATTCAACTGCAACAAGAAAAAGGGGCAAAACTTATTATTGAAAAAGGGGAGGGCATTTATTTAACAACCATTGATGGAAAAGTATTCATTGATGCTATGTCGTCCTTATGGAATGTCAATATAGGACACGGGAGAACAGAAATAGCAGAAGTTGCAATGGAGCAGATGAAAAAGTTAGCTTATAGTTCAGCTTTTTCAACGTTCAGTCATGAACCTGCTATCATGTTAGCTAAAAAAATAGCCGATCTTGCTCCACCTAAATTAAATGCAGTATTTTTCACGTCTGGAGGGTCAGAGTCAAATGACTCGGCTATCAAACTTGTTCGTCATTATTGGAAAATCCAAGGTCAACATGACCGAAATAAAATCATTTCGCTTAAGCGAGGCTACCATGGGGTTGCAGTTGGTGCGACGAGTGCAACTGGAATTCCGGAGTTTTGGAATATGGCGGGACACATGGAAACAGGTTTTGCCCATGCTAAAAATCCATATGAAGTTGGGACAATTAAATCAATTGCATCTATCAGAGAAGTAATTGAGAACGAAGGACCTGATACGGTTGCCGCATTATTAGTGGAACCTGTTCAAGGGGCTGGCGGTGTTCTTATTCCTCCAAGTGATTATTTCCAGGAAATACGTAAACTTTGTGATGAGTATGGAATCTTGTTTGTTGCTGACGAAGTAATCACTGGTTTTGGGCGTACTGGAAAAATGTTCGGCATTGAGCACTGGAATGTTGAGCCGGATTTAATAACTTTTGCTAAAGGTGTCACAAGTGGGTATTTTCCTCTTGGAGGTGTCATTGTATCAGATGAAATTCATGAAGTGTTGAAGGAAAAATCAGAGGGTGTCTTGTTCCATGGCTTTACGTATAGTGGACATCCAACTGGGGCAGCAGTTGCGCTAAAGAATATTGAAATCTTGGAACAAGAAGGGCTAGTTGAAAACTCCAGAAAGATGGGAGAGGAACTATTAAAAGGTTTGAAGGAGATACAAGCGGAATTGAGAATTGTTGGGGATGTCCGTACGATTGGACTTTTAGGAGCGATGGAAATTTTACATGATCCTATTTCGCCAAATTTGAAATTGGCACCAAGAGTGATAGAGGCTTTACATGAAAGAGGCGTAATTTGCCGGGCTGTCACATACGACGATTCTGACATTATCTGTTTTTCTCCTCCATTAACAATTACAAAAGAGCAAATCCAAACACTCATTGAAAAATTACGTGAGTCTGTATTGACTGTTAAACAAGAGTTAGTAAGTCAATTATTAAAACTCTAAAGCAAACATCATGAGCTTGAACGGAGGAAAACAAATGAAAGAGCAACAGTTGTTGAAAGTATTAGGTAATAAGGACGTTCTTGCTCTTGCTTTAGGGGCGATGATTGGATGGGGTTGGGTTGTAACCGCTGGACTTTGGATTACAGAAGCGGGATCCATGGGAGCTATTTTAGCATTCTTAATTGGTGGTCTCCTCGTTATCTTTGTTGGGCTTACGTATGCGGAGTTAGCCGCCGCCCTTCCTCTTACAGGCGGAGAATTATTTTATAGTTACGCAGCAATGGGAAGGACTGCCTCATTCATAACAACTTGGGCAGTTGTTCTTGGGTATGTCTCCGTTGTAGCATTTGAGGCAGTTGCTCTTCCCACTGTTTTTGAATATTTAGTTCCAAACTATAGTATGGGTTATCTGTATACAATTGCAGGTTGGGATGTCAATATTACGTGGGTAGCAGTAGGCGTAATAGGCTCCATTCTTATTGCTTGGATCAATTACCGTGGCATACAGTTATCAAGTATCATTATGTCAATTCTTACTTTGATCATCATTATATCCGGTGTATTATTGGTCACTGGAAGTTCAATAGCAGGAAATATGGAAAACATGAAGCCATTTTTTGAAAAAGGAACTGCAGGAATCATGATTGTTTTAATTATGACCCCATTTATGTTTGTTGGATTTAATGTAATTCCACAAGCTGCGGAAGAGATTAATCTTCCACGCAAAAGGATTGGCCAATTATTAATATTCTCTGTCATCCTGGCAATTACATGGTATGTTTCCATCATTATCGGTGTATCGCGCGTATTGACTCCTTCGGAAATTTCCAATTCCAACTTGGTGACAGCAGATGCGATGGCGAAAGCTTTTGGAGGCAGTCAAATGATGGGGAATGTCCTTGTCTTAGGTGGAATCGGAGGAATACTGTCTAGTTGGATCGGCTTCTATATAGGAGGAAGTCGTGCGATTTATGCACTTGCAAAAGCAGGTATGCTGCCAAAATCTCTGGGTGAGCTTCATCCAAAGTACAAGACACCACATAAAGCAATTTTATTAATCGCAGTATTAACAACAGTAGCACCATTCTTCGGAAGACCTGCACTCGTATGGCTTGTTGATGCAGGTGGGTTCGCATTAATTGTCGCTTGGTTAATGGTGGCTCTATCATTTGTTATTCTTCGTAAAAAACGTCCTGATATGAAGCGTCCGTATCTGGTTCGAGGTGGTAGTGCGGTTGGTTGGATTGCCGTATTCATGTCTTTTGGAATCGGTCTTCTTTATATGCCAGGGATGCCGTCTGCTCTTATTTGGCCGTATGAGTGGATTATCATTATTGTTTGGGTACTAATAGGATTAATTTTATATAAAGTATCGATGTCCAAGTATGGGCCTGACAAGTCTGAAGAACATATGAATAAAGAAATAAAACGTATACTTGAAGAAGATTGAATTTTAACTAGTAAACTTAAGAATGGGGACTAAATGAATGAAACAAACAGTGGAAGAGAAAAACTATTTAATGTATATAAATGGTGAATGGGTTGGAAAAGATCTTGAAGTATTAGATGTTGTAAATCCAGCCAATGGCCAAATTGTAGGTAGCGTGCCAATTGGTGGGGAAGTAGAAGCGAATCAAGCAATTGATGCTGCTTATGATGCATTTCAAACGTGGTCAAAAACAACCGCTTATGAGCGTGCAAGTTATTTAAAAAAATTACATGAACTGATGGTAGAACATCAAGATGAATTAGCACAAATCATGACGGCGGAGATGGGCAAGCCAATAAATGAAGCAAGAGGAGAAGTGATTTACGCTGCAGCTTTTCTGGAATGGTACGCTGAAGAAGGAAAACGTGTATATGGAGAAATCTTGCCTTCTCATATGACGAATAAACGTTTGCAAGTATGGAAAAGACCGGTAGGAGTTGTTGCTGCTATCACACCATGGAATTTCCCTGCTGCTATGTTAACTAGAAAAATGGGGCCGGCTTTAGCGGCTGGTTGCACAATTGTGATTAAACCATCTAGCGATAGTCCTTTAACAGCTATAAAAATGCTGGAGTTATGTGAAGAGGCTGGTTTTCCTAAAGGTGTTATTAACTTGGTGACTGGCTCTTCAAGCCAAATCGGAAAAGCTATAATGGAAAATGAAAAGATTCGTAAAGTTACTTTTACCGGCTCTACTGAAGTTGGGAAAATTTTAATTAAGCAAAGTGCACATCAAGTGAAACGATTATCACTCGAACTAGGTGGACATGCACCGTTGATTGTATTAAATGATGCCAATGTGGAATTAGCAGTAAAAGGTGCAATTGCTTCAAAATTCAGAAACGCTGGTCAAACATGCGTTTGCGCTAATCGAATATATGTGCAATCAGGTATTCATGACGAATTTGTAGAGAAATTTTCTGCAGCAGTTAATCTGATGAAAGTCGGGAATGGTGCCGAAACAGAAGTGAGCATTGGACCACTAATCAATCAAGCGAGTCTCGAAAAAGTGAGCCATCATGTTGAGGATGCACTATCTAAAGGAGCGAAAATCGAAACGGGTGGTAATGAAATTTCAAATAATGGAGGGACTTTCTATGCCCCTACAGTCATTAGTAATGTAAATCCGTCAATGATCGTTATGCAGGAAGAAACATTTGGACCTGTGGCACCTATTCAAAAAGTAGAAACAATGGAAGAAGCAATTTCTTTTGCGAATGATACTCCATATGGATTGGCTGCCTATGTCTTTACTGACAGCGTGGCTAAAGGTACTCTTTTAATCGAGCAACTAAACTTTGGTATTGTTGGTTGGAATGATGGAGCACCTTCAGCTGTTCAAGCTCCATTTGGTGGGATGAAAGAGAGTGGAGTTGGACGTGAAGGTGGACGTGAAGGAATAGAAGCTTTCTTAGAAACACAGTATGTGTCTATCGCAATAAGTTAACTTAGGGAGTGCCATTCATGTGAAGCTATCATGAATGGCATTTTAATGCGAAAATTAGTAATAATATATTATGGTTATTTTTGTAGGAAGTGTTATCTTTAATGGAAGGAGATAGACGGCACAGAGACTATTTATCTCAGAGGGGTGGATTAGAAAATGAATACTTTATTTATTGCTGGACATGCAAGGCTTCCATCAGGAATGGCTGCACAAAATTTATATGAAACGTTGACGATTACAGCTGAAATCGATAAGCAATATGGTGTGATAATTACAGCAAGCTGTACATTAGCAACTCAACATGGACAGGATTTCGTTCATCATTTACTAAGAGGACTTAGCTTACAAGATGGCATTGATAAGCCAATCGAAGCTGTTAGAAATAATTACTTAGGCAAAGCAGGAAATGCACTTATTTCAGCTTTGAAAGACTTATATAAACAGTATGAAACGTATAATTCTTCAAATAATACATCTATATAACGAATAAATAATTTTAATATTGCAAATATAATATAATGTGATATTATTATATGAAATGAATCATGTTGAAACGTTTAAACGTTCATACCACATGATCTTGTTTTATATGAAAGCCATTGCTGCCTAATCTGTTAAAATCCTTAAGGATAATAACTCACAGATAAAAGCCAGTTTAATTAGACTTACAGTTTCTGTAGTCTTTTTGAACTGGCTTTTTGTATTGTGTAAAGAAAGGAGTGAATATGTGACTGGAGCATTAAGTAATATCCGAGTGCTTGATTTATCACGTGTTTTGGCAGGGCCATACTGTACGATGATTTTAGGTGATCTGGGAGCAGAAGTGATCAAAGTAGAAGCACCTGGGGGGAGTGATGAAACGCGTAAATGGGGTCCCCCTTTTAAAAACGGTGTGAGTGCATATTACTTGAGTACGAATCGCAATAAAAAGGCGATTACTGTTGATTTAAAGTCCAAAAGTGGTGTTCAGGTCATTAAAGAGCTTGTCAGTGAAAGTGATGTAATTATCAATAACTTTAAAACAGGAACTATGGAGAATTATGGATTGGACTACGATACTCTTGCAAAAATCAATCCACAAATTGTTTATTGTTCGATAACTGGTTTTGGAGAAACAGGCCCGGATAGAAATGTACCAGGTTATGACTTCATTATTCAGGCAATGAGCGGACTGATGAGCATCACAGGAAACAAAGAATCTGGTCCTCAAAAAACAGGAGTAGCTATAACGGACATTTTGACGGGATTGTACGCCTGTATTGGTATTCAAGGTGCTTTACTAGAACGGGTACAGTCTGGAAAAGGTCAAAGTTTAGATATTTCTCTTTACGATACTGCCGTTAGTGCATTGGTGAATATTGGAAGTAATTATTTGATGTCAGGAGTGACACCTACAGCGCTTGGAAATGAACATGCCAATATTGTTCCGTACCAAACATTTAAAACGTTAGACGGAGAGATTGTCATCGCAGTCGGAAATGACAATCAATTTTCATCACTTTGTCAAATAATGAATGTTCAACATCTATCTACTGACGAACGTTTTATGACGAATCCACAGCGAGTGGAAAATCGAAAAGAATTGATTCCTTTATTACAAGAGGTCTTTTCTACAAAACCAACCGCTTTTTGGCATAAGGATTGCAGAGCTAATAATATTCCTTGTGGTCCTATCCAGAATATAGAGCAAGTAGTAAATGATCCACAATTGGCTGCACGCAATATGTTTATCGAACATGACCATCCAACAGCAGGCAAGATAAAAATGATTGGCAGTCCATTAAAACTTTCACGGACACCGGTCACCATGAAACACCATCCACCTAATCCAGGAGAACATAATGATGAAATACTAGGTCGTTTAGCTAGTTCAAAATCAACTAAATAAAAGGGGAGATCATTGTATGAATTTTTCATTTTCAGAAGAGCAAAACATGTTACGTAGCACAGTAAGAGGGTTTGTTGACAAGGAAATCATGCCTTATATTGGAGAATGGGATCGCCAAGGAAAATATGATTCGGCTATTTTACCGAAACTTGCAGACCTTGGATTAATGGGTGTTTGTATTCCAGAACAATATGGTGGTAGTGGGATGGACTATAATTCATTAGCAATCGTTTGTGAAGAATTGGAACGTGGAGACACTACTTTCCGTACAGCCGTTTCAGTTCATACAGGCTTAAACAGCATGACATTGCTCCAATGGGGCAGCGAAGAACAGAAACAAAAGTACTTAGTTCCCCAAGCAAAAGGTGAAAAAATCGGCGCTTTTGGTCTAACTGAACCAGGAGCAGGGTCAGACGTAGCAGCCATGCAAACAACAGCTGTGAAAGAAGGCGATCATTACATTTTGAATGGACAAAAGACATGGATTTCATTATGTGATCAGGCTGATACCTTCTTAGTATTCGCATACACAGCCGATAAAACAAAGAAACATAAAGGGATATCAGCATTCATCGTTGAAAGAGCTTGGGAAGGCTTCTCCTCTAAAGCGATAAAAGGAAAGCTGGGTATTCGTTCAGGAAATACAGGAGAAATATTCTTTGAAAATGTCAAAGTACCAAAAGAGAACCTGCTTGGTGAAGAAGGCGAAGGATTTAAAATTGCCATGGCTGCTCTCGATAACGGTCGATTCACTGTTGCCGCAGGAGCAGTTGGTCAAATTATGGCATGTATCGAAGCAAGTGTAAGTTATTGTCATGCTCGTGAGACATTTGGTAAAGAAATCGGCAAGCATCAACTAGTTCAACAGATGATAGCGAATATGGAAGCTGGCTTTGAAATGAGTCGTTTACTCGTTTACCGAGCAGGGGAATTAAAAAATGCAGGGAAGCGTAATACACGAGAAACATCTCTTGCTAAATGGCAAGCATGTGACTTCGCAAACAAGTCGGCAGATGACGCTGTTCAGATTCATGGAGCATATGGCTATTCAGATGAGTATCCAGTTGAACGCTATTTACGTAATTCCAAGGCGCCTGTTATTTATGAAGGTACGCGTGAAATCCACACAATTATGCAGGCAGAATATGTGTTAGGTTACCGAGAAGATAGAAAGTTAAATAATATGTTACCAGCATGGGAAGACGAAGAGAGTAAGTCTCTCGTATAAGTTATTAAAGTGAAAAACGTTTGGTGGGTAACACACCAAACGTTTTTTTTGTGAAATAAGGACTTATTGCTGTTTAAATATTCAAAAAGGGTAAGGAAGAGTTTATCGAGAAAAACTTATTGTCCCTTCAATATTGACTAGCTGATGTGCCTTTATGGCAACTTCGAGTGCCAGACGGTTCGATGGTTCCATAAATTTTGAGCCTAGAATTGATTCTAGCTTATCAAGTCGGTTATATAACGTTTGTCTGACGATAAATAAACGATCTGCTGTTTCGTTCTTAACCCCGTTGCATTCCAAATATACACAGAGAGTAGCAAATAGTGAACTTTCCATCTTTTTATCGTAATCCAGTACAACATTTAAATAGTCATTTATATAGTCTTCAAGATAGCCACTATTTTTTAATGTCAGTAGCAGCCTGTAAATACCAAGGTTTTCATAGAAGTAAGTTTTCGCTATTTTGGAGCCGTACATTTTAAAAACTTCTTTTGCTTCTTTATAGCCGTCTTTTACTTGGACAAGATCTTTATAAACTCTACTGATACCAAATGTGCAACTGCTTCCATCCAGATAACTTTGCTCTTTCATTTCTGTAATACTTCGTATGATTTGCGAGAATTTTTCGGTTTCTCCCTTTAAACAATCATCGGCGATAAAAGAAGCGATTACCGATATTTCTGACTTTCCTGAAGAAACTGCTGGGAAAAAACCATGCCGCTTGAAAAGGGTACGGACTAACATAGCCCTTTGCAACTTTACTTCTTCCCAGTCTTCTTCCACGATACTTATTTCTGGAAAATCCATTTGAATTAAAAAAATTCTGAAATACATTTTACTGTTGGCAGTTGGCAAATAAGTATGGATATCGTCCTGTTCGTATTCTCGTCCTTTCATTAAATTCCGTACGATTTCATCTTCCATGTTCTGGCGTCGTTCTTCGATTGTCTTGATTCGCAATAGAATTTGCGCAATGGCGAGCGCAGCCCGATCTAAAATGAGAAAGAAAAGCTCACTGGATAGTTGTTGTTTCATCTGTATACATAAGTAACCCCAAGTTTGTCCAAGTCCTCTGACTGGCATGAGTGCAAATATGTCATTATCGATGGTAATGGTTATTTTCTCCGTATTGTCCATTTGAGATTTTTCTATATATCCACGAATAGCCGTTTCTAAATTTCCGATTTCTGAAGGATAATAATGCGATTTTGAATCATCCGTAATGAATAGCACACCTTGCTGAAAATAGTTATGCAACTCTTGAAGGATTTTTAAGATGCCATTAGGAGCAAGAGAAAGTCCGATGAATTTCCTCGACAATGTATCGAGTTGAGTAAGCATCTGGTGATGTTGGTTAATTATATGGGTATGCAAGTCCTGTGTTATATCAACAAATTTCACGATTTCCTCGAAAATTATTATGGGAAAGTCATGCTCATTCGCTAATTGGATGAGTTCAAACGGAATTTCTTTGAAATAGGTACCTATTTCAATACAAATAGCAGCCGCATTTTTATCAATTAAGCTATTGAGATACTTATGTTGAGTAGGCAAATCAAGTTGAAGACCAACACCCGTCGTTAAAATTAGTTCCCCTCCGTTAATAAGGGATTCAAATTCTTTTACTTCTAATATATGTGTCCACTTTACTTGTCTAGTTAATCCTTTCGAGCCAGCTATGACTTTAGCAGAATTAAATGTCTCGCGATTTAAAATGTCTTTAACTGTTAATACAAATTCCGTCATCTAAAATAGCACCTCCAAAAAGTTAAAAAAAATCATGAATGACTATACTTTATGTAAAGTGAAACAATTCCAAATTTTCGGTAATATAGATAGTGTAAACTACGTTAGGTATAAAGAAAAGTAGAATTGGAGGAAGATTATGAATAAATTAGCCGTTAAAAAGAAAACGCTTTTAAACTATATCGATGGACAATGGGTAAAATCGACGACAGATAAGTACTTAGAAGTTCCAAATCCTGCAACAGGTGAAATATTGGCAGAAGTTCCCATATCAACACAAGAAGATTTGGAAAAAGCAGTAGTAGCTGCAAAAAAAGCATTTTCTACATGGAAAAAAGTTGCCGTTCCTCAACGTTCAAGAATTCTTTTTAAATATCAACAATTATTGATTGAAAATCGAGAGGAACTTGCAAAGCTTATTACGATAGAAAATGGTAAAAACTACAATGAAGCTTTAGGTGAAGTTCAGCGGGGAATCGAGTGTGTTGAATTTGCATCAGGAGCCCCAACATTAATGATGGGTTATCAACTTCCTGATATTGCAACAAATATCGAGTCAGGTATGTATCGTTATCCTCTAGGTGTAGTGGCGGGGATCACACCGTTCAACTTTCCAATGATGGTGCCTTGTTGGATGTTCCCACTTGCCATTGCTAGTGGAAATACCTTTATTTTAAAACCATCTGAGCGAACACCTCTTCTGGTAAATCGTCTTGCTGAGTTGTTGGAGGAAGCAGAACTACCAAAAGGTGTATTTAACATTGTGCACGGGGCACATGATATTGTTAATGGCATTCTCAGCCACCCAGATATTCCAGCAGTATCATTCGTTGGGTCACAGCCGGTAGCGGAGTATGTTTATAAAACAGGAACGTCAAACGGTAAGAGAGTTCAAGCACTTGCCGGTGCAAAAAATCATACAATCGTCTTGCCTGATGCTGATATGGATTTAACTGTTACAAATATTATAAATGCAGCTTTTGGATCTGCAGGAGAAAGATGTATGGCCTGTGCAGTTGTTGTTGCAGTTGGTGATATTGCTGATGAACTTGTTACTAGATTAGTAGATGAATCGAACAAGATGACAATCGGTAATGGTTTGGAAGAAGATATCTTCCTTGGACCAGTCATTAGAGATTCTCATAAAGATAAAACACTTAGTTATATTGATTCTGGCGTTAGAGAAGGAGCGACGCTTTTACGTGATGGACGAGACGACAATTCCTCTTCTGAAGGTGGGTATTTCGTAGGACCAACGATTTTTGATTATGTAACTCAAGAAATGAAAATCTGGAAAGAAGAGATTTTCGCCCCAGTGTTGTCAATTGTAAGAGTGGAGACAATCGAAGATGCAATTGAGTTTACAAATAAATCCGATTTCGCCAACGGAGCTTGTTTATTCACGGACAGTGCGAAAGCTATTCGTCAATTCAGAGAAGAAATCGATGCAGGTATGCTAGGTGTGAACTTAGGTGTTCCAGCTCCAATGGCTTTCTTCCCATTCTCTGGGTATAAAAAATCATTTTATGGCGACCTCCATGCAAACGGACGGGATGGAATCGAGTTTTACACACGCAAGAAAATGGTAACCGCTCGTCATTCATATTAAAAATTAGTGTTTTAAAAAAGGACAAAATGAGCCGTGAAGTACTTGGAGAAGCAGCGTCGTATACCAAAATGTATGGATTACATGTGGAGCGAAGAGGCAAGCTTACCAGCTAATTCACGGCTTTAAATGAACTTCTAATATAGGCAATGCTCTGTGAGTAACCTAAGAGTTAGCAAATCCGGTGTTAATCTGTACTTATTGAACTTTAATAAAAACGTATAACCTAGTTCCTTAGTCATTAAAAAACCAATATGAACTGGATATAAATAAATAATCTTTTATTAATTAAACATTATGTAGCATGATTTTAGTAACATTTTTCATGTATATTAAAGACTGAATAATCAACTTATTGAAAAGGGGTTATATGATTTGATAATTCAAGAAGCGCTAACCATAAATAAAAATCGATTAGAACAAAGAATAACTATTCTATCTCAAATAGGTAAAATCGCCGATACAGGAGTTTGTCGACTTACATTGTCAGATGAGGATAGACAGGCTGTTGAAACCGTAAAAAGTTGGATGGAGGAAGCAGGCTTAACAGCAAAAATTGATGATTTTGGAAACTTAATTGGTCGGCTAGAAGGAAAAAATCCGAAGTCTCCTATTTTAATGATTGGATCACATATTGACTCTCAACCATATGGTGGAAGATTTGATGGTGTCATTGGTGTACTTGGTGCACTTGAAGTGGTTCAAACCATGAAAGAGAAAAACATAGTTCCAAGCATGCCAATTGAAGTAGTTGCGTTTTCAGATGAAGAAGGCTGTCGCTTTAATAAGGGGTTATTCGGGGTTAGAGGAATACTTGGAAAACTAGAGGAAGGCGAATTAAATCGTACAGATAAAAATGGAATAACAAGAAGAGATGCACTCGTTCAATTTGGATGTGACCCAACTAAATTAAAAGAATCACAATATCCAGTCGACAGTATTCAAGCGTTTCTTGAAATGCATATTGAACAAGGACCAATTCTTGAAGACAAAGGTTTACCAGTAGGTATTGTTACAGGTATTTCTGGTCCGTTATGGTTAACGGTGGAATTGGAGGGATTCGCAGGTCATGCTGGGTCAGTACCAATGCCTATGCGAAAAGATGCACTAGTTGGAGCAGCAAAGGTTATAGTCGCACTCAATGAACTAGCTAGTCAGGATGCTAGTGCACCTACTGTTGGAACAGTAGGAAGTATGACTATTTTTCCGGATTCCCGTAATATCATTCCAGAGAAGGTCAGCTTTACAATTGATTTAAGAGATATTGATATCGAACGTAGGCACAGAATCGAAAAGCAATTAAGAAATCGAATAAGAGAAATTACTGAAGAACATCAATTAACTTGTAAAATCTCAGAAGATACAAATAGTGAACCACGCTATTGTTCTGACAGAATTATGAAGATTATGAAGGATGAAAGTGATCAAATTGGCTTAAATGCAATTGAATTAATGAGCGGTCCATTTCACGATGCATTAGCCATGTCTTATGTATGTGATTACGGAATGATTTTTGTTCGCTGTAAGGACGGAATTAGTCATAATCCGAAAGAATTTTCAACCATTGAAGATATCTCGTTAGGAACTGAACTATTATATCGAACTGCTCTTAAAATGGTGAAGGATTGATAGATTAGAGAAGGAATTTGGGGTGGTGACTCACCACCTTGAAAATACATAAAAGGAGATGGAGTATGAGTACACGAAAATTTTATACACTCTATATTGCGATTGCAACACTTCCATTTTTAATGCTAGTTTTCCCCTTATTTGAAATTGGAAACCGTGCTACACCTATTGTAATGGGATTACCATTTTCATTTTTTTGGGTAATATTATGGATTGTGATTACTTTTGTGGCTCTGATAATTTTATATTCTCTTGACCCAGATAATAAAGAAGAGGAGGATGTCTAATGCCAGGCTGGCAAATAGCTTTAATAATGATGATTGGTTACCTTGTAATTGCTTTAGCTGTGGGTATGATGGCGGGCAGAGGGCAAGACAGTAGTTCACTAAATGAATTTGCTGTTGCTGGCGGGAAGCTTAATTTATTTGTCATGTGGTTTTTAATGGGTGGAGCTGTGTTCAGTGCATTTTCATTTCTAGGTGCTCCAGGTTGGGCATTTTCAAAAGGTGCCCCGTCCCTATATATTATTACATATACAGCATTCGCAATTTTACCTTGGTATATTATTGGACCAAAGATAGGGAGAATTGGGAAAAAGCATAATTTTTATACTGTTGCTGCTTTTATGAAAGGAAGGTTTAACAGCCCTACTTTAGCAATTATTGTTGGTTTAATTGCTTTATTCGCATCCGTTCAATATTTAGCAACACAGATGTCTGGTATGGCTCTTATTTTTAACATAATGACAGAGGGGCGTATCCCATTTTGGTTAGGTGCACTTGTATCTTACGGCATTGTTGTCATCTATGTTGCAACTGGTGGATTACGAGCTGCTGCTTGGTCGGATGTATTCCAAGGTTTGTTAATGATCATCATTTCTTGGGCTGTAGGTTTAACAATCGTCTATCAATTACACGGTGGAACAACAGAGATGTTTACAACGATTGCGAGAGAAACACCAGAATTCCTCCAGATTGGAAAAGCAGGGTCAACAATGGGGAGTGTGGCTTATACAACCACCATTTTAGTATCCGTCATCGGCTTCTTAATGTGGCCTCATTTGTTTTCAAAATCGTACGCTACTACTCCTAGAACAATTAAAAAAACAGTTCTAGCCTACCCGATTTTTGCCTTGTTTCTTGTGCCGCTTCTTTTAGTAGGGTTTGCTGCTAGAGGAGTAATAGATTCAGGACAACTAGATAGCCCAGATCAGGTGTTACCATTTTTAATCACAACGGTATTAAACTTACCTGGATGGCTTTATGGACTTGTTGGTGCCGGGGCACTTGCGGCAGCCATGTCAACTGCAGATGCAATTACGCATAGTGCCTCATTAGAAGTAACCGATGGTGTTGTAAAGAATATATGGAAAAATCTTTCTGATAAAAGAACTCTGTTAATCATGCGAATTGGTGTTTTTGTAATCGGAGGTATCGCTTATTATATAACTGTATTCGGAGGTCAAGGATTAATTGCTCTTTTACTAGGTGCTTATGGTTCTATTGTGCAGTTTGCACCTGGTGTATATAGTGCATTATATTGGAGACGCGCAACGACAAAAGGTGTAATTTCAGGTCTTGTTGTAGGAACTTTAGTAAATTATTACTTCCAACTCGTTGCGGGATCGACACCATTTGAAATCCACGCAGGAATATTGGGATTAATAGCGAATATCCTTGTAATGGTAACTGTTAGTTATTTAACAAAAGCACAAGATGATGAAGTTGTCAGAAAATATGTAGATGCAAAATAAAGATGAATAAAAAAGTTATCGGTTCCCTCTTAACAAAATGAGACCGATGACTCTTTTTTATAGTTATTAGGGAGATGTGAATATGATGAAAGCCGATTTGGTATTTATAAATGGTGAAGTTGTTACTATTGATCACGATAATAGGGTGCTAGAGGGTGTAGCAATAAAGGACAATAGAATTATTGCTGTTGGATCAAACAGAGAAGTTCAGCAATATTGTTCAGATGACACAACTAGTATTGATCTTGATGGAAAAACGCTACTACCGGGCTTTATTGATGCACACATACATCTTACTATTTATGGAACAAACTTATTAGGTGTAAGTTGTATAGCACCTCATATACATTCTCTTCACGATTTATTTGTCGATTTGAGAAAAAAATCTATGATAACTCCTAAAGGGCAATGGGTTCGTGCATGGGGATTTAATGAAATAAAGTTGGTAGAAAATCGTTTTCCAACTATACAAGAACTTGATGAAATCTCAACGGATCATCCGATTGTCATTATTCGAACATGTAATCATACGTCCATTGCTAATAGTAAAGCATTAGAAATTGCAAATATTACAGAAGGCACTAGTGATCCTGCCGGTGGAATCATTGAAAGAAATCAGGATGGAAGTCTTACTGGAAAGTTGATTGAAAATGCTCATATGAATCTCTTTGAATATGCAAGTTATAATGCTGAAGAATTAAGAGTAGGGATGAAGCTTGCCTCTGAAGAATTTATTAAAGCAGGTGTAACAAGTATTCATGATGCTGGTGCATATGGAGAAGGCTCGGAAAATCTTCGAATCATGCAACAAGGTGTAAAATCTAAAGATATTAAAGTACGAGTCTATGCAATCATAGGTTCTTTGACAAATTCTCATAATTTCGTTCTTAAAATGATTGAAGCAGGTCCTATAACTGGCTTGGGTGACGATTGGTTGAGAATTGGTCCAGCCAAATTGTTTACAGATGGCAGTAGCATAGGACCGACAATTGCAACTCGTGAGCCATATTCACATTCTGAAAATGATTATGGGATTATTTATTATAATCAAGACGAGTTAAACCGAATATTGGGTGAAGCTCATAAGAAAGGATTTCAAATTACTGCCCATGCACAAGGAGACCGAGCAGTCGAAATGCTTTTAGATTGTATTGAAAAGGCGTTAATAGAACATCCAAGGAAGGACCATCGTCACAGAATCGAACATGCTGGGATCGCTCCGCTAGATTTACAAGAAAGAATAAAAAAGCTAGGTGTAGTCATTATCCCTAATCCAGTATTTATGTACGCAAATGGAGATACTTATCTTGAATATTATGGAGAGAGGGTAGAAGTAATGTACCCAGCCCGCGACTATATTGACCAAGGGATCATCGCTGCTTTTGGATCTGATGCTCCTGTTACTTTTCTTGATCCATTACTTGGAATCCACGCGGCAGTAAATAGAATGTCTATAAAAGGGCAGTCAGTGGGAGAAAACCAATGCATTGGGATTATGGAAGCCATACGAGCCTACACCTGGAATGGAGCGTATGCGAGTTTTGAAGAAAATAGCAAGGGGAGTATTGAAGTTGGGAAGTTTGCTGATATGGTTGTCTTAAACGACAGTATTTTGAAAGTTGATAAAATGGACATAAAAAATGTTCAGGTAGATCTAACCATGGTTGATGGTAAAGTTTTATATGACCCGAAAAATCTTAGCAGAGTGAGATCTATTCACATACCAATAGTCAACTAATTTAATAGATTGATTTGTAAAGTTTACAAGAAAAAACCTCTTCATTTAGAAGAGGTTTTTAAAATTAAAGAAAGGAGGTGGACTCCTACGATTTTGGTGTGAGGAAGATTCTGCTTTGTCATTGTGTTTATCACTATCACTGCTTTCAATATCCTTGAATTTGTCTTTTTCACTGTAAACGTCATTATGTCTGTTATTATACCTCTCAATGTCTCTTTTATTGTCACTGTAAAGGTTTTTGTATGTGTCACTGCCAACATTTTTGTGTTTGTCTCTGCTATTATCCTTGATTTTGTCTTTGCCTTCGTAACTGTGTTTCTCTTTGTCCTTGAGTTTGTCAGAGTCTCCGTAACTGTATTCCTCTCTATCCTTGTCTTTTCCCTTTACTCGAGATGAACAATCATCCGTAAAATCATATGGGATAAATTGTTTAAAGTCATCTGCAAAGAAATCAGCATTACGGTATTCTCTGTAAGGGGTATCAATAGGTGTACGATTTGGATTACGCTGTGACTTTAAGTGATCTACAACCACTTTTCCTATAAACCTTCCTAATTTTAGCCCTTCGGTATTATCGATTGGAAAATGAACGCCTGCATATAAACGGCTGACCGCATCATCTTCAGCAAATTTGCGTAGTTTTTTTGCTTCTCGCGGAAAGAAATAACTTAATACCACTTCTGAACAGCCTGACATGCTAGCGTGCCCTGAAGGATAGGTTGGGAATCGCGGTGTACAGATTAGCGTCTCCATCTCATAGTCGTATTGATTGGGCCTCGCCGTATCCCATTTGTATTTTAAATCCCAAACCACAATCATGGTGTCGTTTACAGCTGCTTGCACAGCTAATAATATTCGTGCAGCATAAACTGGTGTGACTCCATATGAATCAATTAAACGGTCAATGACAGGACTCCACTGTTTAGTAGGGACGCCTGTTCCGTAAAATATCCCGATTTTCTCATGTATTGGGTTATTGTTTCTGAGAGTGCTTTGGACAATCTTTAATTCTTTCTCAAAGTCAATATGGTCTGGATGTATTATTGGTAGCAGTATTTTTGCTCCTTTTGGATTAAGAAAGTCGCCTTTTCTGTTTCTTTTTAAATATGTTAAGGACCAAGAACCTGCAGTAGATGTGATAGGGTTACCTGGTGGTTTTGATTCTCCAGCGTAAGGAACCTTGGACCAACGTAAAAATTTGTTACTCATTCTTATTCACCTCCAAACTCTTTTTTTATATTATGAGAGAGACTGGGATTGTGGGTGTGCTTTTTAGAATGTTGTGCAATTTCTTCGTGAAAAAAATAAAATTCCCTGGAATCTAAATTCTAAGGAGGTTTGCTTTTAGAGGATTTCGTTCGCGGGTTCGTAAGGTCAAATCAACTTAGGGGACGGAAGCGATGCCGGATTATTATCACGGTTCACTAATGGAACTACATGGATTCGCCTAGCAATAAATCAAAAATTAAATATGTACTACTTCTTATATAACAATAATGGTAAAATTATCTTAAAAGAATATTAATGACCGTTAAATGGTTGATAATATTTTCCCGTTAAACCGAATTATAATTGAATGAAAAAAACTATTAAGTGGAGCAATAGAAATGGTAGAAATGGAGAGCATGTAAATGGTAAAAGAACAAACAAGATACTCTCGTCTCGCGCATATTACAAAATTGATAAATACGAAGCTCGAATTGCGAGAAGTATTGGAGCAGGTATCCACAGCAATATCTGAAGAAATAGTTCAATGTGACTCTGTTGGGATTTATTTGCCACAGAAGAATGGAAAGTTCAGAGGATATGTAGGGAAGCCAGAGGTCATTAATGGCATGACGTTGGATATGCATGTCATCGAAACTGAATTTGATTTACTTGCAAAAGAAGTAATTGAAACACAAAAAACTATTTACATACCAGATACATCGAAGGATAATCGTCCTGATTCTAGAGCTGTGGAAGGATTTAAAATTAAATCTTTATTGGCTCTTCCTATTTCATATGAGGATGAGTTGTTCGGCCTTGTTTTTTTATTTGATTATGGGATTCCTATGAACTTAACAGAGGAAGAAATTCAGACTGTTGAAGCATATGTGAACATGGCTGGTGTTGCTATTCAAAATGCGACAAATTTAACTCGTAAGGAGAACCTCTTAGCAGAAAAGCAATTGCTATTAGATCTTACACGTGAATTATCTATGTGTGCCTCGATGAAAGAGGTTCTAGATAAATGCTGTTATTATGTTGGAAAAGTGTTAAAAAACGATAATATTGGCGTGCACTTACTAGACCCTTTAGCAGGGAAAAGAATTAAACCAGCAAGTTTAAGCAGGGATAGTGATTGGACAGAAGAAGACTGGATGAATACACATAAGAAGTTTCAAATTGACCAAACCAATGATGCGGTGTTGCAAGAGGTGATTAGGACAAAAAAACCTTTGCTTATTCCAGATGTTTCTATAGATGAAAGAGTGAATCATAATGTTTGTATCAATTTTGGAATAAAAGGTATGTCTATGTTGCCTTTAATTGCAATGGGCAAGGTTTTAGGAGCATTGGCTATTGTTGAACTTAAGGAAAAAGACCTTACTTATCCGGAGTCAGATATACAACTAGCACAATCTATTGCAGATGCTACTGCCTCGACGCTGTCAAACTTATTATATGTGGAAAAGCAAGAGGTGATTATTGAAGAGAGAACTTCAGAAATTAGGGTTAAAAATAATGAGCTTGAAAGAGTTGTCTTAAAATTAGAAAATCTAAGTCGCGAAAAAGAATTAATTCTAAACTCAGCAGGAGAAGGGATTTTTGGGTTGGATCTTGATGGGAAAATTACATTTTGTAATCCAGCTAGCGAATTTATGTTGGGTTATGAGAAAGGTGAATTAATAGGAAAATCATATAGGTTAATTTTTGAAAGAAATAAGAAACAAAATATATCAGCTTATAGCGATGGAAATCAAAAGTTTATAAAAAAGGACAATTCTAGCTTCTTCGTGGAATATGTCATCTCATTAATAAAAGAAGAAGATTCGATTCTGGGCGAGGTAGTTACATTCAAAGATATAACGGAACGGAAGCAATTAGAGGAAGAGATTAAATATCTTGCTTACTTTGACAGTTTAACAGATTTGCCTAATAGAGTTTTTTTAAACGATAGACTAAATCAAGGTATAATTAATGCAAAGAATAAAGGACAAAAAATTGCAGTTCTGTACTTGGATTTAGATCGCTTTAAACTGGTAAATGATAGTTTAGGGCATAGCTATGGAGACCTTTTATTGCGAGATGTAGCAAAACGATTAAGAGTTAGTATACCAAAGGAAGCTATTGTATCGCGGCAAGGTGGAGACGAATTCACAATCGTTTTACTGAACATTATAAGTCAAAAGGATATTTTGAAGGTTGTTGAACAGGTAACAGAATCTTTTGCTAAGCCATTTTGTTTAAAAGGAAATGAAATATATATTAAAACTAGTATTGGAATTAGTTTATTTCCAAATGACGGCGATACGGCTGAAATTTTAATTAAGAATGCAGATGCAGCTATGTATAAGTCTAAAGAAATATCAGGTACCTCTTTCCATTTCTTTAAAAGTGAAATGAATAATAGAAATCTTAAGAGTATTAAGCTAGAAAATGCTTTATATAAGGCATTAGATCGAGAGGAGTTAGTTATATATTATCAGCCTCAAATTGATAGTAAAACAAATACTATTATTGGAGCAGAAGCTTTACTGAGATGGAATCATCCGACAGAAGGCATGATATCACCTGTTGAATTCATTCCGATTGCTGAAGAAACCGGATTAATCGTTCCGATTGGAAGATGGGTTCTTATAAATGCCTGTAAACAATTGAAAGAATGGCACATCCAAGGACATTCACACATGAGTATTTCAGTAAATTTATCGAGTCGACAGTTTGAAGAGAATAATTTAGTATCTATGATAAAAAGCATCTTAGAGGATTTAGATCTAGCGCCCGAATTTTTACATATAGAACTTACTGAAAATCAAATTATTAAAAATACAGACATAACGATAAAAAAAATGAAGCAATTAAAACTTTTAGGAATAAACATAGCGATTGATGATTTTGGTACTGGTTATTCATCATTGGGTTACTTGAAAAATTTCCCGATTGATGCATTAAAGATCGATAAATCGTTTATTCAAGATATTGGAAAAGATGATGATAATGCGGCAATTACAAATACAATTATAACTTTAGCTCAAAATTTAAATCTTAATGTAATTGCTGAAGGTGTCGAGACAAAAGAACAATTAGAATTTCTATTGTCTAAAAACTGTTATATCATGCAAGGATTTTACTTTAGTAAGCCGATTAGGGCTGAAGAGCTTACTAAGATATATTTATCATAATACTAGCTATTTATTTTATTGAGGAGGATTTTAATGAAAGCAGTTCGTTCCGTATTAGAATATTTAAAAGGAATTGGAGTTAAACATGTCTTTGGTATTCCAGCAGGTTCCGTAAATGCATTTTTTAATGAACTTTATGATATGCCAGAGATAACACCAATTGTAACAAAGCATGAAGGAGCAGCAGCGTATATGGCGGCTTCTTATGCTAAGCACACTCAACAAATGAGTGTATGTATAGGCTGTAGTGGACCTGGTGGAACAAACTTAGTAACAGGTGCTGCTAATGCAATGCGAGAGCATTTACCTGTTTTATTTTTAACAGGTGCTGTTCCAGTTAACACAATGGGATTAAATGCTTCTCAGGAATTGGATGTTAACCCAATCTTTCAATCAGTTACAAAATATAGTGTAACGGTTACAGATGCAAAGGATTTACTTAACGAAATAGTTAAAGCAACAGAAATTGCGATTTCTGGAGTACCAGGTCCTGTTCACATTGCCATGCCGATTGATGTTCAACATGGTGATGGAGGAATTACTGAAATACCGGCTTTAACTAATAGAAAAGACTTAATTCCTGACCTTGATATAATAGAAAGAGTATCTAAAGAACTAATACATAGAGAGAGCGGTTATATCTTTGTAGGTCAAGGAGTAAGAAATTCTGTTGAACAATTACTAGAGTTAGCAGAAATGTTGGATTGGCCGATTTTAGTAACGCCTCAAGCAAAAGGGCTAATTCCAGATGATCATCCTCTTCTAGCTGGGGTTTTCGGTTTTGCTGGTAATGACTATGCTTCAAAACTAATAAACGAAGGCGACGCTCAAACATTGTTGATCATAGGTTCAAGTCTAGGGGAGACAGCAACAAATAATTACAATTTAAACCTTACAAAAGATCGTTTCACTGTACAAATGGACTTTGACCCGTCTGTGTTTAACCGGAAGTATGAGATCGATATTCCTGTTTTAGGGGATATACATTTAAGTTTAATATTCTTAATAGAAGAATTGAGATCTCTTGGATTATCTAGAAAAAATACAAAGCATATTGAAAAGAATAATGACATAGTGGGTATCGAGGAATATAGTACTAAAAATGTACTATTAAAGTTACAAGAATATTTACCTTCTTCTACTAGATATTCAATAGATATTGGTGAATTTATGGCGTATGTTATACATCACATGAAAGTTTTAGATTTTGATACGTTTGATATTAATGTTCATTTTGGGGCTATGGGTAGCGGTATTGGCTCGGCAATAGGTTCGAAACTTGCTGAACCTCAGCGACCAGCTGTAGTTATTACAGGTGACGGATGCTTCTTCATGCATGGGATGGAAATATTAACAGCGAAGGAATATAATTTGCCTATTTTATTTGTTGTGATGAATAATGCACGTTTAGGAATGGTATATCATGGACATAAATTGCAATATAAACGCACTCATCCAAATTTTGAGCAGGAACCAATCAATATTTCAGCAATGGCTACAGCTATGAATATACCAAGTTTTAGAATGGATAATATGGAAGATCTAAATCAAGACGTTATTAATAATTTAACAAATTTAAATGGTCCAGCTATTTTAGAAGTTGTTTTAATAGATAATAATGTACCTCCTATGGGGGATCGTGTTAAGTTTTTATCATCTTTTGGAAAATAAAAGTAATTAAAACCCTCTTTCCAATTATTTGGAAAGAGGGTTTTTAATTCCGTTAATTAGTGAGCTTGTATTTGACGTGAGTTATAGTTGTATGTTGCGAATTAAAAAGGTCAAAACCAAGGTTCATCATTCTGAAACGGATATAGATTTTTGGGGAAATCAGTAACAAAAAGAGGGTTGTTTGCTAAGATAAAATTCGTAACAAACAACTCTTTTTTAAATTAGGCTCTGTTAAAGGAAAAGGTTGATTAATCGTTAAATAATAGGGAGGATGAGTTGGACGAACCATTTTTTTCTTTCTATCCAAAAAATCGTTTAATGAAAGGCGTCTTCTTTTCCCATTGTTAATAATAAATAGTCTAATAAGGAAGATCCTAATCACAGTCGTATTTGATTAGGATCTTTCATTTTATTATAAATATAGATGCAATATAATGAGTTGAGATATTAAGGTAATTATATAAAAGAGATTTTAAATAAATTTTTAGTTCTACTTATTAAGATGCGTGTTTTTATAATTGATTTATTTTATTTTCGTATGAATACCGACCGATAGTCTATGACGACGAGTACCATTGAGCTTATCGCACGTTATATGCTACCCATATTCCTACTACCAAGCATCCCTAATACCAGCAGTTATTCTTTGATATCTTAGCACGTATAATTTCGATGTTAGTTCATTTGGTAGTTGCTTATATTGTTCATTATTCGCTATCATATAGGAGCCACCTCTTCTGTATTAATAGTGTTTTCTAATCAAATTCACTATACTGAACTGAGCCCTTATTAACGGA